>SLFB01000133.1 GCA_007124475.1 Vibrio sp.
AAACAACTTGGAGTTGCAGGTAGGCGGCAAGTGAGTGAGTCCCCATGAGCATAGATAGACTATGTGATTGGGGCGAACGAACGTAGCCAACACCCCTGCAGCTTCAAGTAGGAAGGGTATAAGACAATTATCATGACTATATCACTCAAACAAACATAAAAAAGCACAGCCAAACTATGGGCTGTGCTAGATATCAAAGGAGCGAACTTTCACCATTGGGGGGAATGAAAGTCAATATCAATTTAGTTGATATCATTAAAAATCATCAAATTATGGCAGGGCTTGTTGGTGCCCCTAGGTTATCTATCTAAAGAAATACTGGCACTTTCTGTGGTCTGTTCCCGCTGACGTTGTTGCCCACGTTGATACAACCACTCCCCGCTGGTTTTCATCAAGTACCCAAAGAGACCGCCAACTAATAGAGAAGGAATGACTAGTACCCACTGCTCACCAGCAGCGAATACCGCACACGAACCAATGAACGTCCCAGGAATATAAGCCAACCAATGCTTGTTCGCCTGGATACACATAAAAAAAGCCACGACGGCTGTTATCACATAGCCAGCAATATCACTGCCAATCATCGATGAGCCATAGATAATCACTAGAGCCCAAAAAACGCCAGCTAAATTACATAACAAGCTTTGCACAAGTCCTTTTAAACCGACGGTTTGTGTGGCAAAGAAACTGGTACAGCCTAAGAACCCTGCCCAAGACAGTAATCCTAATGACACCGCTACCCATCCCCAAACACCAGATAAAATGCCTGTTGTTATTGATACGGCAAATAATGGACTCATTGAGCCTCCTATAATCATGCTGAGCAAGTAACATTCACTTAAGTCAGTATGATACTGAGAACCCCAATTAAAATCGTGATTTAAAGCCCAATTAAAATGAAATAATTACAAATAATTTCACTAAAGTGTGACGCAATCGATAAATAAACATGAAATGAAATAATCTAGCTATAATACATAAGGACGACTTTTCATCATTCGTAAACCTTCTCGGCGAATACATTCAGCCAGTGGATTTTCTGCCATATCAGCTCGCCAGATAAAAGATAAAGTCCTTTCCATACTAAGTTGAGGCACATTCAGAGTTACCAGCTGTCCACTGTTTACAAAGCGTTCCACATCCAAATAGGGTAAACAGGTTAAATAAGGGCCATTTTCAACTAAACTGCGCAGTACTGGCACATGCTCGTATTCACGCCATACATCTAGGTCTGGAATATGTTTATGGATAGCACTTTCAAAAATGCCTCGCGTTCCTGAGCCTTGCTCTCGTAATACCCATTTTGCTTGCTCTAGTTGAGCCAAGCTCACCACATCTCGCTTAGCGAAAGGATGATGTGAGGAAGCCACAATACATAAGTGATCTCGACACCATACCTCTTGAAGAATACGGCTATCATCGCAACGCCCTTCGATGATCCCCAAATCATAGCGGTAATCCAAAATACCATTAATCACACTTTGTGTTCCCCGAACGCCAAGATCAATTCGTATTTCAGGAAAATCACTATCAATAATACTGATAAGATCTGGTACTAAGTGCTCTGCCGGAGTTTGACTAGCTCCAAGGCGGATCTCTCCACTTAATAAATGTTGGTCATAAAAGCCCATCTCTATTTGTTGCGCATCTTGTAATAGACGTTTCGCTTTAGGCCTTAACCACATTCCCCAATGAGTCAAAGCCATCTGTTTACCTTGCCGCTCAAACAGTGGCCGTCCTAACATTTTTTCTAATTGTGCTAGAGACATACTCGTCGCTGACTGAGTTAATGCTAATTGGTCTGCGGCAACGCTGACACTACCGCTATCGGCTACAGCGTCAAATACGGCTAACTGTTTTAATGAATATCGCACTCTACATCCTTTTTTGAACCATTCACTAACTCCCCCGACAATGGGCAAGCAGTTTCATTTTACTGGCTAAAGAGATCATATCAATATAATTGATAAGGGCATAAGAAATTATCCATTTTACTCAATGGATTAAGCTGCCTAATCTGGTTAAGCCATAGCCCATGTCGGGTTATAGCTAATGTTAGTTAGGAGGTATTTATGACCATAAGTATGGAGAGCGGCTATGTCGACAACCAGCTCTGAAAACCAGAACTACTTTTCTCCCTATGAAATGATGGCGGAGGCAGAAAAGTTTGCCTTAAGTAAAGCGCAAAAGACCAGTAGCTTAACACTCAGTTTGGCTATCATGGCGGGTGCATTTATCGGACTTGCGTTTCTGTTTTACATCACTGTCACGACAGGTAGTGAAGGTGCAGGTTGGGGATTGAGCCGATTAGCCGGTGGATTAGCCTTTAGTATGGGCTTAATTCTGATTGTGATCTGCGGCGGAGAATTGTTCACAAGTTCCGTGTTATCAAGCATTTCTTGGGCAAATAAACAGATCAGCTTCGTAAAGATGCTCAGCATCTGGGGCAAAGTGTATGTGGGGAACTTTATTGGTGCCATATTGTTATTGGCATTAGTAAGTGCAGCAGGCTTGTATCAGCTTGATGATGGTCAATGGGGGCTCAATGCACTCAATATTGCCCAACACAAGCTTCACCATACTGCACTGCAAGCTTTTGCTTTAGGAGTATTGTGTAACTTACTGGTTTGTTTAGCTATATGGTTAACCTTTAGCTCAGCCAATGCCATGACTAAAGCAGCAATGACCATATTGCCAGTGGCTATGTTCGTCTCGAGTGGCTTTGAACACTGTGTTGCCAATATGTTTATGATCCCTCTTGGTATCGTTATTCACGCTTTTGCACCAGAAAGCTTTTGGCTACAAATCGGAGTATCACCAGCCCAGTATGCGGACTTAAATATTTATCAGTTCATTACCGCGAACTTAATTCCAGTAACACTAGGCAATATTGTCGGTGGAGCCGTTCTTGTTGGATTAGCCAACTGGTCTATCTATCGACGTCCTCAATTAAAAGCAGCAAACATTACTACCATAAAAACAACCTCTCTTCAGTCGGTTAAGGAAACTACAATGAAAAACTCTGTCACAGTACAAACAATCATGGATACTCACCCAATTACTTTAAATGCGGATACACTAGTATCACAAGCAATTGACACTTTGGTTGACCATACATTGAGTGCAGCACCTGTGGTCGATAAAGAAGGACGCTTAATTGGTATATTCTCAGCACACGATGTTATGGTGGAACTTTGGTGCCAAGATTATCTGCCTAATATCGAGCAGAAAGTTGTTGAACTAATGAAAAGCGATGTGATTGCGATTAAAGCTGATGATAGCTTAGTAGACGTAGCTGAATTTTTCTGTATTGATAAAGAACAGCTATTCCCAACGACAAGTATGGGCATTGCCACACAATTTACTAACTTATCTATCGAAGATCGAGCTAAGAGTATGAAAGTGAGTAAACCACATGTTTTACCCGTTTTAGCTGATGGTAAATTAGTCGGCGTACTTAACCGTAACCATGTGTTGGCCGAATTACGCTCCATCTATGGAGAAAAAACCAGCACACAACAAGCCGAACCCGTGCTAGCAAGAGCTTAAACCTCCTTGTGATCTCTAAACTATTTGGTGTTGCAGATAAAAGGCAAGTGAGTACGTCACCATAATCATAGTCACGCTATGTCATCGGGATCAACAAACCTAGCCACACCGCCAAATAGGGAAATAATTCAGGGGTAGTATCACGACTACCCCTGCTACATTTTGTAAGCTAATCTTTTTTAATTACTTCTTAATGCCTTCAACATGAAGTTCTAAGTCAACATAGCTAGACGGGCCAACTACTTTGATACCAAAGTCTTTCAATTCTAGGCGTGTTGAACCCATGAAACCAGCACGGTGACCGCCCCAAGGATCGGTGCCTGCGCCAATAAATTGAGCATCAATTGTGATTGGCTTGGTATGACCATGCAAAGTGAGATCACCCATGATTTCTAAATTCCCTTGGCCTTTATCAATCACTTTGCTACTCGTAAAAGTTGCATTTGAAAAACGCGATGCATTGATAAAGTCAGCACTACGAATATGACGATCTCTCTCCGCGTGGTTAGAATCTAAACTGCGGGTATCTACCGTAACATTAACACTAGAAGCAGCAATATTATCAGGATCATAGGAGAACTCACCACTGAAGGTATTAAAACGACCTTTAATGTAGCTAAAACCTAAGTGGTTAACTTTAAAATTCACTGATGCATGAGCGCCTTGAGTATCAATCACATAATCAGCGGCATTAGCACTCAAAGGTAAAGCCAA
>SLFB01000209.1 GCA_007124475.1 Vibrio sp.
CAACTTCGCGTTGCAGGGAGGCGGCAAGGAGTAACCTATTTGTCTGTAACACCGCTGAATCAGCCTAGACTGGCCTTTAGTTAAAGACAAAGATGATCCTTGTCATCCCGATAAATATAGAGATAGGTGATGTGATGAGTCATAGACCAGCGGATAAGGGATATTTAGATAACAAATGGCGACTACGGCTTGAACGTCGCCATTGCATTACTGACAGCTAATCGTCACTGATGGCAGACGATATCGCTTAGACATGATCTATATTCATACCACCGGCAGAAAATACGCTAGACCAGACCACAGGCCAACCCATAGCACGACGACTAAGGCATCCAGCCAATCTTTGCTCCACATGGCTCTCTCCTCTGTTTCAATAACAGCAAGTCATACCTAGCAAAGATTGAGCCATTTATATCCAAATCACTTCAAGTAACAAGGAGCCATTAGCTTGGCTCACCATGCCCTTGATAAGCAGGGGCAGTCTTGCTCTCATTGAACTCATTGAATAAGTGAGGATCATCTTGCAGCAATTCAATTAATGCGTCAGCCATAGAAATAGTAGTCACCTGCCCCTCCCCTTTCATCTCAGTAAGGCCTTGATATCCTTCTTTACCTTTCATGGTATAAGCTGATGAGGTACCTAAATATTCTTGCTCAGCAAGCACAGGCTGCCATTGATCATTGAGCAGAATTTGCAACTGACTGATCCGTTGTCCAAGAGGATTATCTGGGAGATACTCAAAGCGTAAATGATGAGTATATGGGTAGCTTCCTTCTCCAGTGCCCACGACACCATTATTTAAAGCGTTATTAATCGCCCCCTCTAATGCTTTCGCTAAACTTTTGCCACGGATACGGTAAACACCAATAGGTACGGCAAAAGGAAGTAACTTGCCGGCAATATCTGCCACTGAGACAGGTCCAGCGGCCAATGAGGTTCTCACACCACCGGCATTATGAATAGCAAACTGAACCGGATAGCCGCGTTTGTGCATCACATGCATAAACGCCTTAGCAACTAAAGGTGCAAGCTCACTAGGCCCTTGTTGATCGGGAACGCGAACGTGTCGTAATGGCCGTCCAGCATGAGCAATAACTTGCTGCTGTAACTGGCGAACTTTAGGGATATAGTTATTATGTAAAATGGCCTGTACATCTGGGTGTTTTTTACATACCACAACATATGGGTGGTTATTGACTAACTCACAGGCTTCTAGATAAGTTGCATCATTGCCAGCTTCACTCATACTGGCATCCAAAAACAATCGACGCCCCAGCAGCAATTCATTTCGTCCCGTAAACTTAACCACCTGACCATTTTCATCAAAATCAATATGGCAATGGCCTAGCGCTAAAGCATATAAGCCAGCCTGCACCACATAGGTTTGGTTGATTCTTTGGCCATAGGATTCTTGGCTGCTTAAACCAAGTTGACTGAAATCACCTTGTAAAACATGAGAGTGACCGCCGACGATGACACTAATGCCATCGACTTGCTCTGCTAATTCTTTATCCGCTTCATAACCTAAGTGACTGACCAAAATAATTTTATTAATTCCAGCGGTACGGATTTGTTGGACTGTATTTTTGGCCGTTTGTAGCGCGTTGACAAACGGAGTATCACTGTCTGGATTAGCAATCTCTTCCATCTTATCAATGGATAATCCAAAGATAGCTACCTGACTATCTTGCGCGGTTTTCACTATCCAATGAGCGCATTGTTTGTTCGGATCATAGGCATGAACTTGAGGGTTATTCGCTAACCGATAGGATTTATCGGTTCGTTCCTGTGATAAATCCCAATTGCCAGCCAATAGCGGAAAATTAATCCGCTGTGCAAACTGTGCCACCGGATCATTGCCCATATCTAATTCATGATTACCTAACGTCATCGCATCTAAACCTAATGCATTCAACATCTCAGCATTGGCACTTCCTTTAAATAAAGAAAAATAAAGAGTGCCTTGAAAGCAATCACCGGCATGAACCAAAAAAAAGGCGCGCTGCATGCGTTGAGCGTCTGAACGTAATTGCTCAACCCGAGTTGCAATGCGAGCAAAACCACCAGCACTAACAAAAGGGGTCAAAACTTGCCCATTTAGGTTTAGAGTAAGTTGCAATGACGTTGGCTCAAAATAGGAATGGGTATCATTGATATGAGCCAAAGTAATGGAGGTTATCTTGTTCTCTTTTTTCATAATATTCTCTCTCTTTAACGCTCATCCTAACGGCTAAATCATGACAGAATCGTGACTTTTATGAAATAGCTTTGCAAAAAAACGATTCGACCGTTGGTCTATCTTTTACATATTACGTAATAAGACAGTATAGAGATGAATTTATGTATCCAGATCGGGTTTCATAACTTAACAATCTGCTTTTACAGCGATTTTCCTTTATGCTTAAAGAAAAACTCAGCACAAGCATACACTGCTGCTGAGAAAAGGGAATCCAGTTATGTATCTAGAACGTATTGAAATTTCAGGCTTTCGTGGTATCCGTCGTCTTTCTTTGGCATTTGATGAATTAACCACATTGATCGGGGAAAACACTTGGGGAAAATCATCTCTATTGGATGCTTTATCACTGATGCTTCCCGCAAATGGTCAACTTTATGAATTTGAATTACAAGATTTTCACGTAGATTACGCTATTTCTCTTCCCCAAACGCAAGATATTCAAATTATCCTTAGCTTTGTCACTACGGATCCTCATGAACATATTGCTGGACGTTATCGTAAGTTGAGATCCGTATGGCGTAAAAACGCACATGGCCAACATCAGATTATTTATCGTATTAGCGCGACTCGAGTTAAATATGACATCACAACCGAGCATCTATTTTTAGATTTAGACGGTCAGACCATTAATGTAAAAAATAACCTCTCCATTGCTCGCGCTCTGACTTCTTTGCATCCAGTGGTAAGGTTACGAGACTCTCGTCAATTTGATCGACCATTTGTAGAGGGTAATGGTCAAAACACTCACATTGAAAAACGTATCAATAATACTTGTCGCCGCTTATTAGCCATTCCAGGTCATGTGAACAAAGGAGAGATGCGCAGTAGTT
Organism: Vibrio sp.; assembly: GCA_007124475.1. Lineage (GTDB taxonomy): Bacteria > Pseudomonadota > Gammaproteobacteria > Enterobacterales > Vibrionaceae > Vibrio. The sequence goes on from SLFB01000209.1 coordinate 3,071, forward strand.
TAAACGCCATGCAAGCTCTTGTGGAACATTACTTTTCATTTAAAGATCAAAAGCGCAGTAATCCCCGTCGCGAACGTGAAAGTCTAGTATATGCTTCACCAACTAATGATAAAAGTTTAAGTCAAATTGTCGATGAAACAAAAAATCGTCAAACGCGATTACTCTTACTCGGGTTACTCAATGCTTATTTGCAAGCTAAGGGGCCTAATGATCTACGTCGCAATGCCAGACCCATTTTAATTGTCGAAGATCCTGAGGGACGCCTGCATCCTACTCATCTGGCTCGGGCATGGGGCTTACTCGAAATGCTACCGATGCAGAAGATCTTAACTACCAACAGTGGCGATTTATTAGGATCGGTACCGTTACATTCGATTCGTCGCTTAGTTAGGCAATCCGATAAAACGGTCGCAACCAGCATGCCATTACATGGTGTCAGTCGTGATGAGTTGAGGCGGATCGGATTTCATATCCGATTCCATCGCTCAGGTGCCTTATTTGCCCGCTGTTGGTTATTAGTTGAAGGTGAAACTGAGGTATGGTTATTCAGCGAGCTGGCCAGACAGTGTGGTTATAATCTTGCCGCCGAAGGTGTGCAAATTATTGAGTTTGCTCAATCAGGACTAAAGTCTCTCATCAAAGTCGCTAAAGCTTTTGCTATTGAATGGCATGTGGTCACCGATGGCGATCCTGCTGGTAAAAAATACGCGGCAACCGTCATGAATATGCTAGGTAAAGATCAACCTCGCCATCGTTTAACGGAACTACCCGATCGTGATATTGAGCATTTTCTTTATGCTAATGGCTTTGAAGCTTTCTTTAAAGATATGGTAAAAATACCACATGAACATCCTATACCAGCGAAAAAAGTCGTTAGCCGAGTATTAAAAAAACACGCCAAACCTGATCTGGCGCTGGCTATCGTTTCTCACTGTGATAAAAATGGCATCGATTCCATCCCTGTTTTACTTCGTTGGACATTGAAGCGTGTCATTACTATGGCCAATGGTAATAATTAACCACCCACAGAGTTAAGTACCCAGCGTAAACCATCAATATACCCAAACAACTTGGAGTTGCAGGTAGGCGGCAAGTGAGTGAGTCCCCATGAGCATAGATAGACTATGTGATTGGGGCGAACGAACGTAGCCAACACCCCTGCAGCTTCAAGTAGGAA
>SLFB01000094.1 GCA_007124475.1 Vibrio sp.
AGCCGATTACTCATCCCAGCAGTTCAACATCATTCCCACGGGTTAATTATCTTACTTGGTGGGCTCGGTGGCGCGGTCAGTTATTGGGCAGGTTATCGATTCGCAGCGGTTGATTTCCAATGGGCTGTACTAACGGTAATGAGTATTTTATTTGTTCAATGGGCAGCACTGACATGGTGCTTACTGCAGGTGTTCAAAGATGAAACTAATATCTAACCTATTTAAGCCGATATTGATGGTTTTTCTATTAGCCAGCTTGTTTAGCGTGTTACCCCTACGGGCTGAGTCTACTACTTCGCAAGAGCAGGAGCAACAAATCGCAAACTGGCGTGATTGGCCGGTGGTTGGTCAAGCGACATTGTCTTGGTTATTTTGGGATGTTTATCATTCTAAGCTGCGTACTGAAGATGGTGTTTATGTTGATATTCAAGGGCAAGAGGTTGCAAGCCATCCTGTGGTGCTTGAAATCCATTATTTACGCACGATCAGCCGTGAGCAGCTATTGGATGCCACAGGCAAACAATGGCAAAAGCTTGGTTATTCCGCAGAGCAAATCGAGTTGTGGCTAGCCCAGTTGACCGAGCTATTTCCCAGTGTCGATAAAGGGCAACGCTTAGTGTATTTCTCTGATGGTCAGCAAGGGCAGTTATGGTATTCACCGAGCTTAGGAGAGCAACAGAAGCAGGGACTCGTGCTTGAACCTCAGCTCAATGAGGCTTTTTTAGCGATTTGGTTATCACCTCGCAGTGATTACCCTAAATTAAGAAATCAACTAATAGGGAAGCGTAGATGAAAAAGATTTGGCAACTGCTGTGGCTAAATATGGCTATTTTTTTGGTTGGTTGTTCTACGGATTTGAATGATTACCAAGAGACTGAACCCAAATTTGAGCTGTTTGAATATTTTACCGGTACTACCCACGCTTGGGGCATGGTGCAAGATTATACTGATAAGCAGACGCGTCGCTTTGAAGTTTTAATTGAAGGTACGGTTGATGGTGATGTCTTAACCTTGGTTGAAGACTTTATTTTTGATGATGGTGAAGAAACGCAGCGGATTTGGGTTATCACTCGTACCGGAGAGGGTGAATATCGCGGTGAAGCTGATGATATTATTGGTTATGCTTATGGGCGTGAAGTGGGCAATGCTTTGCATTGGCGTTATTCATTTTTGCTCAGTACCGAGCAACGGGATATTCAAGTATTGTTTGATGATTGGATGTACCGACAAGACGAACGCCATATGTTTAACCTAACCAAAATTAAAAAGTTTGGTGTCGAAGTGGGTAAAATCACCCTGTTTTTCCAAAAGCAGTAACGGGTCGCATCAACAAAAAAAGGACTTCTTTAAGAAGTCCTTTTTAGTCTGGTCAAGTGATGACTTAAAGTTGATCGGTTAACTCGATCGCGTAGCCGATATAACTGGCTGGCGTCATCTGTTTAAGACGCTCTTTCTCCGCGTCTGGCAATTCTAGACCATCAATAAACTGGCGCATCGCTTCGCCATCAACGCGTTTACCCCGAGTTAACTCTTTGAGTTTTTCGTACGGCTGGTCAATACCATATCGACGCATTACAGTCTGAATCGGTTCGGCTAATACTTCCCAGTTATTATCTAATTCGGCGAGTAACGCTTCACGGTTGACTTCTAACTTGCTAATGCCTTTTAGCGTTGAAGTATAAGCGATTAATGCGTAGCCAACACCCACACCTAGGTTACGTAACACCGTAGAATCGGTTAGATCGCGCTGCCAGCGTGAAATCGGCAGTTTTTGCGCAAGATGAGTAAAAATAGCATTGGCTAAACCTAAGTTGCCTTCTGAGTTTTCAAAGTCAATTGGATTGACTTTATGAGGCATGGTGGATGAACCAATTTCACCGGCTATGGTTCTTTGCTTGAAGTGACCTAAGGCAATGTAACCCCAAATATCTCGGTCAAAATCAATCAAAATAGTGTTAAAGCGCGCAATGGCATCGAATAATTCGGCAATATAATCATGTGGTTCAATTTGGGTGGTGTAAGGGTTCCAATTGACGCTCAGTGATTCGCAAATAAACTCTTCGCTGAATTTATGCCAATCGATTTCAGGGTAAGCTGAAAGGTGCGCATTATAGTTGCCCACCGCACCGTTTATCTTGGCTAAGATTTCAATATTGGCGATCTGCTTATATTGACGTTCCATACGATAAGCGACATTCGCCATCTCTTTACCCATAGTCGATGGTGAAGCGGGTTGACCATGAGTGCGAGAAAGGAGAGGAATATCACGATAGTCAGTTGCCAATTGACGGATAGCATCAATAATACGGCGGATTTCTGGAAGAATGACAGTATCACGAGCTTCTTTTAACATCAAAGCGTGCGATGTATTATTAATATCTTCAGAAGTACAAGCAAAGTGGATAAACTCATTGACCGCCTGAAGTTCTGGTTGGTCAGCGACTTTCTCTTTTAAAAAGTACTCTACCGCTTTGACATCATGGTTGGTGGTACGCTCAATATCCTTGATGCGTTGCGCATCTTGCTCGTTAAAATTGTCAGCAATTTGATCAAGAAATTGATTCGCTTGTTGGCTAAAAGCCGGAACTTCTTTGATTGCTGCTGTTGCTGCTAGTTTTTGTAACCAGCGGATTTCAACGATAGTTCGGTATTTCAGGAGACCATATTCACTAAAGATACTGCGCAACGCAATCGTTTTACTTCCATAGCGGCCATCTACCGGTGAAACAGCAGTCAGTGCTGACAGTTCCATGTTTTTCTCCTAGAGTGTAAGTTAAAAAATGAAAATGAAGTCGGTTAAAGCTAAATTTTATAGTCTAGTTAATAAGATACGAGCTTGTTCAATCATCTGCTTGCGGCCAAAAATTAAATGGCGACGTTTACCGCCGACTTGTCGCCAAAGTACTGCACAGCGGATACCAGACAGTAATAAGGCGCGTACTTTGTGTTGATTTGTCGTTTGTTGTAATACGCTAGGGGTTCCAGTCACTTGAATGCGTGGACCTATTGGACTAATGACATCCAGATAAACACTGGCTAGATTACTGATCATGGTGTCATCAAGTAACTCAAAATGTGCCACTTGGCGCTCTATGGTTTGTAATCTGTCCCCTAATTGTGCCATGGCATCACGTCGAGTGCTTAATTTACGCTCTAACGCCATAAGACTGATCAGATAACGAGTAATTTCGTTTCCAGCCGGAGTGCTATCGATACCGTTAACTAGGCACTGTAGGCCTAGTTTTAAGTTGGCTTCATTGCCGAACACATCGATGGTATCGCGAGGGTTGGTATTGATAATGGCCTGGAGTGAAGTGCTGAACGCGTCTGTATCACAGTGACCATCCTTCGCCACTTGTTGAACCAATGCTACGGCCTGACAGATTCCTGCAAAAGCGATAGTACGGTCATAGTTGGTATTAGCCACGTAAATACTCCTAAATTTAACTAAGAAATGCGCTGTTCAATAATGCCACCACCAAGGCAAACTTCACCTTGATAAAAGACTGCCGATTGTCCCGGTGTTACCGCGGTTTGTGGCTCATCAAACATCACTTGAATAGTGTTTTCATCAATGGGGATCATAGTACAAGCTATATCTGTTTGACGATAACGTGTTTTAACAGTGCAACGCGTCGCTTCCGTAATAGGTTGGCGCGAAACCCAATGCAACTGAGAGGCTAATAAACCTTGTGATTTTAGTAACGGGTGATCAGCACCTTGCACGGCAATTAAAACATTACGCTTAAGATCTTTCTCGGCCACATACCAAGGTTGTTCACTACTGTCTTTTAAGCCGCCAATATGCAAACCTTTGCGTTGACCTAAGGTATGATACATCAGCCCTTGATGTTGACCGATAACTTTTCCTTCTGGAGTTTCGATATTACCTGGTTGAGCAGGTAAATAGCGAGCTAAGAAGTCGGTAAATTTGCGCTCACCAATAAAACAAATACCAGTAGAATCTTTCTTTTTCGCAGTAATGAGACCTTGTTCTTCCGCAATACGTCGTACTTCAGGTTTCTCTAGCTCGCCGACAGGGAATAAACTGCGCGCTACTTGCTCATGGCTTAGCGTATATAAGAAATAGCTTTGGTCTTTATTACTATCTAAACCACGTAACATTTGTGGTTGCTGACCTGGTTCAGGAAAGGTGCGGCGCACATAATGACCCATGGCAATGTAGTCAGCATCCAGTACTTCATCGGCAAACACGTGGAAGGCCTTAAATTTAATGTCTTTATTAC
>SLFB01000283.1 GCA_007124475.1 Vibrio sp.
CCATTTGATCTCGCTGTCCCAATAAGCCCCTTTAACAAGACGGACAGGAATACAACAACCATGTTGTTTGGCAAGGGCGGTTAACCATACTAGCGTTGGTAAAGCACGTTTAGAATACGCCTGTACCACTAGGCCAAACTTGCCCCAACCTTTCACTTGTTCACTAGAATATAATTTTTCAAATAATTGCAATGACAGCTCAAGGCGATCAGCCTCTTCGGCATCAATCGTGATAGCCACATCCAATTCTCTCGCTCGCGCTAATAGCTGCAACAAGGTTTGGTATAGCTCGTCCATAACCCGTGCTTGGTTAGCGACTTCATAACGTGGGTGCAACGCCGATAGTTTAATCGAAACCGAAGGCGCAGGGCTGGTATCTAAACCATATTGATCGCGACCAACCGCTTCAATCGCCATTAAATAATCTTTTAAATACTTGCTGGCATCGCTGGTGGTTAACGCCGCTTCCCCCAACATATCAAATGAATAGGTATAGCCTTTATCACGCATCACGCGGCCATTTTTTTGCGCCTCAGCAATGGTTCGCCCAAGTACAAATTGATGCCCCATAATCTTCATTGCTTGATGCATCGCTTGACGAATCACGGGCTCAGAAAGCTTATTCACTAAACGGTTTACCGCTTGAGTCGGACTCTGGGTTTGCTTGTCACCAAGACCAATCACTTTACCAGTCAACATCAAGCCCCAAGTCGAAGCATTGACAAAAACTGAATCCGAGTTTTTCAAGTGTGATTTCCAATCAGCAACTGATAGGCGATCTTTAATAAAAGCATCGGCGGTAGGGGCATCTGGAATTCGCATCAAAGCTTCCGCCAAGCACATCAACAAGATACCTTCTTGAGTATCTAAGCTGTACTCTAGGAGCAATGCATCGATCATCTGTATTGATTTTTTGTCTTGGCGAATGGCCTTGATTAATTCTGTCGTTTTTAACGTGATCAAGGCTTTTTCTTGCTCACTAGGTGTCGCCAAAGGAAGTAATTGTGTTAGCCATTGAGATTCATCCACCATATAAAGGGGTGAGATCTGTGCCCAAAGTGTACTGATCGGCTGATCAATAACATCAGGTTTTAACACATCTATTGCTGTAAACATGCGTTTTCCTCAATCTCCTATCCGAGGGCATCCTCAGATTTCAGTCAATGGCAAGCAGTGTATTTTGAGCGCAAGCACAATACTTGTCAAAAACTCCGGAGTTTTTGCTAAAAACTCGCTTTATTAACAAAACAAACACAAAATCACAGCAATTAATTTTATAAGAAGACGCCAAAAAGCACATTAATTACAAAAAAACAACTTGCCGTTGCAGGTCGGCGAAAAATGCGTAACAAATTTGAACAGCCGTAGACTGACCTTTGGTGAGAAGCAAGGATGGCTCTCATAATCCTCGTGAGCATAGATAGACGATATAATTAAGGCAAACCAACGTAGCCAACAGGCCTGTAATTTCAGCTGGGGAGAGGATACATCTCGCGATACCGAGATGGTGGATAATAAAAATCGTAATAAAGCAGATACGCTGAAGTGAAAGTAAGATGAGTGAGTAACCAATACCACAACGACTTAAAGCAGTCAGCAACTAAATAATAGCCGATAAACAAGCAAAAAGATTAGATATCATATGCCCTATTTATTACTTGAAGCTGCAATGTTGTTTTTTATATTGTGACGGAGAAACGCCCTGTAAACGCGAGAAAGTATGTGTCAGCGCACTTTGATTAGAGAATCCGGTGAGCTCTGCGATTTGCCCTAAAGTAAAACGAGACTGTTCGAGCAAGCTTTTCGCCATCTCCACTCGCTTCGTTAAAACGTATTGGTGCGGTGTAATGCCTAACCGCTGTTTAAACAATTGATGAAATTGGCTCTCACCCAAATAAACACTACCCGCCAATTGAGCTACAGAGATACGTCGACTTAAATGCTGCTCAATGTAACGATCAATAGCTTCAAGATCGAAGCGCGCTTCTTTACGATGAGTTTGAAAACTTGCAGTATGACGTAGTAATAAAGCTAACACCGTATCACTACAGGCTCGGCTCAACAATAAATCATCCGGATTGGTTTGCATTTCAGACGCTAACAGGTGGATCAATTTTTGGATCTGATGGTCTAACTGAAAATAGACATCACTTCGAACTAACTCATTAATTCGCTGTAAGACAAGCGGGTCATCATCTTGTGGTATCGGTAAGTTAAGAACCAAAATATCTGATTGGCCAATTTTAGCACCAAATGCATGTCCCGTTCCTGAGGTCACAACACAGCCTTGCCCTGGACCGACGATATTACCAAGACCAGAAACCTCAAACTCAGCATGCCCTTTTAAACCTACCACAATTTGAGTATAGCTGTGATCGTGGCAATCCATGTTTGCTGGTAGAGTAATTAATTGCGCCGGACGAGGTGACAATATATTGACGATCTTTGGGCTATTCATTAAGGTTAAACTCATGCTTGCGTGCTTAAAAGTAGACGTTGAACCATGTTATATAATATTCATCGAAAACCAAACTTATTGATGAAATAATTATCAACTCAAAACTCTCCAATCAAATATTCGACTCTTATAACCACACCATTTTCAATATAGTCTACTTCGACAAGCTACGGAACAATGATCAAGTGCACATAAATTACGGTCAATGTGTGTCCAATTAAAAAACGTGAAAGCGAATGGGAAATCGGTGCTTGCATATTTCAAGAATCTGCCCAAAATGGAATAAGTACATTTATAAAAGATACAAAATCAGTGACCTAGTCATGATAATTTGTATACAATTGTGCCTCTAGGATGAGTTTCTTTTTTTATACGACTGAGCGTATTGATAACGCAGTCAAAAGTTTGTCTATCTCCACGTTAATGTGGCTATGTTAATTGTTGCAGGGACCTAATGATCAAATATCACCTCCCAGCGCTACTGCTTTCGCTAAGCCCTTTGTGGGTATCGGCATCGGTATTTGCGGATGAAATCACACAGGTTGATCCTGTGACCGCTATCGATGAACAAATCACCTTAAAACAGACTGAAATCGACGCTATTGCTACAGAGTTTGAGGCTGAAGGACTTCAACTTCAACAACTCAAAAATGAGCAAGCGCGTTTAAAGCGTGAGTCTAATGAACTTGCTGCTCGCCAAAATAGAGCGAAAGCAGCATTAGATAAACAATATAATCGTTTACTCGAAGATCCTGATACGGATTTAATTACCTTTCAGCAGCGTTTTCAGCAAGCTTGGGCGGATGTAAAACAAAATCAATCCGATCAACTTAGTAATCAACAATCGATTACTGAAAGTGATATGCGTTTATCGCAAATGAAACAACGTCACGCTCGCTTAAAAACGGAGTTTACTAACTTACAAGAGAGCAAAGTAGCAGCTCGAGTAAAGCGACTAGAAGGCGAACTTCGTCAAAGTCGAGTGTTAGAAGCTAGCTTCCGAACCACCTGTTCAACTAGCATGACTTTAGGTGAATGTGCTAATCAGGGTCAACAACTTACACGTCAACGTGCCGTCAATACCTTTCGAGAGCAACTACTCGATAATCTAACGGAATCAGTGATTGCTAAACAAAATCTTCGCGGCGTTGAGTTAAATATTCATATCCAAGAAAATCAAATAATCCGCAGTGGCTTCGAAGGCAGTAATGAATATTTCACTCATATTCAAGCACAATTACAAGCTCGTCCAGAAGCGGTAGCGGCATGTAAATTACTCAATGTATCGAGCCGTTTTTGCCTAAAGAATGCAAGTGAGTCAACAACCACCAGAAATGATAAACAATGGGCAAACGTCACCATTCGTTCTGATCAATTTCATGATTTAGTGACGATTAACGGTATACAATATGGGAGCACTCCCATTGAAGTTGTACTCCCAACAGGCCGCCATCAACTGACGGTCGCTAAAGACGGTTTTGAAACCTACAATCAAACGATTACCATTAACGGCAATGACACCATTTGGGTTAGATTTCGGCCGACGAAAAGTGACTAATGGTATAAATTAGGTTTGTGAGTGGTTTACATTCACAAAGCTGTTGTTTAAACGTCGTTTTAGGCTTAAGTTATTGAAAGATGACTTCTGACCGAACGGCGTTTTCGTTTACACTAATAGTAATTATCTTTGAACTTAACTGAAGTAGGCAACAATGCGACAAGGTTTATCCGCTCTGTTATTAGCCCTTTTACCTTGCTTGATGGCATCTCCAACATCAGCTGAA
>SLFB01000313.1 GCA_007124475.1 Vibrio sp.
ATCACCCAATTCTTGCCTGAAATTTTTGGTTTTAACAAATACTTTTTCTTTAACGATCATCAATGCCTAGCCTTTTTTTTATATGCTACCACGCACATTTTAAATGTTGGAATAACCGCAATAACCCAGTATCTAGTTTGTGATCGCTGACAGTTTAAGTCTTCAATACCGACTTCAACCGTGCAAAGGTCTTCATTGTATCGGTTGCTGGCATATCTGGATAACTTGGGTTTTGCGCTTGCAGTTGGTACTGATTCGGTGCAATTTTGCGTACTACCCGCAGCAAATAGTGGTTATCACCGGTCTCATCTTGGGTTTCGATTGCCATTGTTAAGTTAGAAATGGAACCCGCGCTACTTGGTGTCACCCATTCAAGTAATAACAGATCCCCGTCTTGAATCGGATTTTTGCCGCCATTCATAGAGTTTCCCGCTGCGGGGGCAACAAAATGGCGACTAGGGTCTAGCTTGCCATAGCCATCGGCAACACAGTGATATTGAACCGCTTCATGAGAGCCGCGTTTAAAATGGCCGCAAGCAATTTTAAGTTCAGGGTAAAAAGGCAACATCGTCCCTTGCGGATCACTTTGTTTGGCAAACTCGAGCACTTGGGCTGAAGGTGAGTGTTCAATGTCTGGCTGATTCGATGGCTGTTTTTGCTGTGGTCGCTGGGCATATTCAGCCAAGCGTAAATTAACCAATTCTTGCATGGCATCGTGTAATAACTCGATATGCTGATCTTTTACCGCGAAAGTAGCGACAAATTTTTGATCGTTAATTGCAAACCAAGGAGCCGATTTATTATTGGGCTTGGTAAAAGCTTTGATTGGATTTGCTAGCCAATATTTTAACCAGCCTTGATCGCTGGCTTGAAACTGCTTGGCACTCGCGGTGAGCTCTTGCGCCATTAACTGTGGGCGACGTGACAACACATGATGGCTTCGCTCGGCTAACGCGCTAAGTGTTGGTGGCTGGCGCAGGCCATCAAGTTCCAGTAAGGCTTCGAGCAAGATCGCTTTAAACGATTTGCTCATCGCTGTGTTTTCAATACCATGGAGGAGAAAATCACCATAATGGCTGACGAGTTCGCTGAGGTGTGGATCATTTTCTTGGCTGGCGACTAGATGAAACCAGCTTATGGCTTGCTGGCGAACTTTCTTCATCGGGTAGCCATGATGGAAAAACTCACTGGCGGTTGGGCGATGAGCTAATTGATGCGCTAATTGTTGATAATCATCTTGCACATTATTGCGTAGCCGTTTGGCTAAACGTTGCCAAAAGTTGATCAGCTCAATATCAAAATTAACATGACAACCTTTGGCAAGTGGCGCGTTCGCTTGTAATTTCCCTATCACTTCTCTGAGTGTTTTGACATTAAATAAGGTTGCTGGGCGGTTTAAAAATGAATCGTGATTACCAATAAAATCCAGCACGACAAGTTTGCGTTTGTTGGTAATGGGAGAAAGGCGTAAGCCGCGACCTAATTGCTGTAGAAAGAGAATTTTTGATTCGGTTGGGCGAGCCATTAAAATCGTATCAATCGAGGGGAGATCGGTACCTTCATTAAACAGGTCGACCGAGAAAATAATCTCAATTTTACCTTGGTCTAGCCATTGCAGCGCTTGATTACGCCTTACGGCTGAATCACTGTACACCGCAACGGCATGAATGCCTTTGGCGACAAAATACTGCGCCATAAAATCCGCGTGTTTTTTCGAGACACAAAAGGCTAAGGTTCGCGTTTGTTTTTTGGCTTGCCATTCACGATAGACATGTTCAGCGCGTCGCGATGTGGCCAGTTTATTTTCAAGCGTATTAGGATCAAACTTACCGTTACGCCATGGAATCTCTTGATAATTTACCGCTTGATCGTAGATACCGTGATAATCAAACGGTGCGAGAATCTCATCATCAATGCCATGCACTAAATTGCGTTCGAAGACTAAGTTATCATCACATAAAGAGAGAATATCAGCTTGATCAGAACGCTCCGGTGTCGCCGTTAAACCGAGAAGAAACTTAGGCTGAAAATAGGCAAGCAACTGACGATAGCTTCTTGCCGCGGCATGATGAAACTCATCCACTATTAGGTAATCAAAGTGATCAACGGCAAAACGTTGTAGGTGATTTTGCTTACCTAAGGTTGCGACAGAGGCAAACAATAGCGTTGCTTGATCATCTTGTATCGAACCGTTGTAGAGACCAGTTTTGGCATGGGGGATCAACTGGCTAAAGGTTTTTTCTGCTTGCAGCAGGATCTCTTCACGATGGGCAACAAACAACACGTTTTTCGCTTGCATTTGCATCACATCAAAGGCGGATAACCAAGTTTTTCCCATGCCTGTCGCAAGCACCACTAACCCCCTTGAATAACCTTGTTGTCGAGTGGCATCCAGTGCGGCTAAAGCTTCAATTTGGATTGAATTTGGTGTTGGAACATCGATGGTTTCTTGTTCATCCTCTGTGACCAACTGAGCAATGGTACGCTGCTGCTGTGTTTGTTGATAGCGGCAGAGGTAATTATCAATCCATTGATGGCTTAATGGCTGACTCTGGTTGTGGGTGAAAATGGCATTGAACTGTTGACGTATATGAGTAAATTCAATCGCTGCTGGTGAATCTTTGGGTAACTCAAAGTCGTGGCGTAAAGCCCATTCGTGGCTACTTAACAAAGCGGTGCGACTGATATTGTTCGACCCTATCCATGCGCAGCCTTCGACGACTTCCCCTTGTTGCTGGCGAACAAAAATGTACGACTTCATATGAAAGCTATCATCGCCACATTGGAAGATACGACATGTTGCGCCTCGCTCAACCAATAGCATCAGACGGCGCAGGGCAACGGGGTGGGTGATGGCTAAATAATCGGAGGTGAGGAGTTTTATCCTCGCGCCACTTTGCATTGCATCGAATAGAGGATCAAACAGTAGTGCTAAGCCTGACGGTTGAATAAAGGAGACCGAGATTTCGATTTCGCTGGCATGGTTGATGGCTTGAATTAACCTCGGTAGGAGCGGATCGTTTACGCCACCCGAAGAGAGTCGATGCCCAGAATACAATTGACCAGTCGTTGAGTTAGGCATGGTGGATTATGCCTTTAATAAAATGGCGTTAAGCCATTGTTCAGTTTCTCTGCCGGCTCGCAGATCTTGAGTAATCCATAGCTTTTCGATGTTCAGAGGCACATCACTTAATAGTTCGGAAAGTAATGACTCATCACAATTGGTAAAGCTTCTGCCATCACGAATGACTTCATCTTGTCCGTATTTGAATGAGCAGTAAAAAGCGCCTCCGGTTTTGAGCATTGAGGCTAGGTGTGCAAAAGTTTGGGTGAGCAATGAGCGCGGAACATGCAGCAGCGATGCGCAAGCCCAAACTCCGTCAAAGTGTTGGACTGTTTGCCATTCAAGAAAGGTGGCAACGGTGACGGGTTGCTTGAGCAGCGTCTGTGCTAATGCGGCGAGGGCTGGACTGGCATCGAAAGCCTGCACTTGATAACCAAGTTCAATCATATACTTACTATCACGACCTGAACCACATCCGGCATCAAGGATGTACCCACCATCTGGTAGGTAATCTAAAAATGGCTTAAGTAAGCTCGACGCATCGATGTCCACTGTCGATGAAAAGAACTGCGCGGCATGTTGGTTATAAAAGTCAATAGACATAAGCACTCCTGATTTGCGAACAGATTGTAACTGTCTACGCTTTCTCACTCAATAAGTTGCATGTTAACTGTGACCCTATCAGCGAAATTGCCCTCTGTTTTCTGCTCTTATAGTGCATCAGCAATACCAAGCTCATGGATCACAAGCTTGTAAATAGACCAAGCTGAACTAGATTTACACTATGATTCAATCGTGTGAGTTCGGAGCTGAATATGAAATTAATACTGCAATCGGTACTTGCTTCAATAGTATTTTGGTCTAGCTTGACGTTTGCCAATACTATTACTTTGGCAACGGGGGAGTGGGAGCCTTATCAAGGGCAAAGCTTAGCTAGTGGCGGGCCGGCTGCTCAGGTGGTGAGCGAAGCGTTTGCTCTATCGGGCTGGCAGGTGAACTACCAATACCTTCCTTGGGCTAGGGGGCTCAATGCTGCTGAGAATGCTGAACTGGATGGGACTTTTTTGTACAGTTTTAATCAAGATCGTGCTGCGCGCTTTCACTATAGTGAGCCGGTGATAACCTTGAGTACAGTGGTTTTTTATCA
>SLFB01000061.1 GCA_007124475.1 Vibrio sp.
CATAACCAACATAACCAGGAGGTGCACCAATTAAACGACTCACCGAGTGACGCTCACCATATTCCGACATATCAAAACGTAGTAGCTCAATACCAAGCAACTTAGATAGCTGCACAGTGACTTCCGTTTTACCGACGCCGGTTGGTCCAGCAAATAAGAAAGAACCAACAGGGCGGTTATCTGCACCAAGCCCAGCCCGAGTGAGTTTGATCGATTCACTGAGTACTTCGATAGCTTTATCTTGACCAAATACCAGCATCTTCATTTTTTGATCGAGATTTTTCAAAATATCTTTATCGGAAGAAGAAACGGATTTTTCTGGAATGCGTGCCATTTTAGCTACCATAGCCTCAATTTCAGCCACACCAACCGTTTTCCGACGTCGACTGGCTGGCATTAAACGCACTCTTGCTCCGGCTTCATCAATCACGTCAATCGCCTTATCAGGTAAATGACGTTCATTGATGTATTTCGCCGACAGCTCTACTGCCGCGCGCAATGCCTTGTTGGTATAACGAACCTCATGGTGCGCTTCATATTTAGGCTTCAAGCCGACTAAAATCTTGGTTGTGTCATCAATTGACGGTTCAACCACATCGATCTTCTGAAAGCGACGAGATAATGCACGTTCTTTCTCGAAAATCGTGTTGTACTCTTGATAAGTGGTTGAACCAATGCAGCGTAACTTACCACTACTGAGTAAAGGTTTGATCAAGTTCGCCGCATCCACTTGACCACCTGATGCCGCCCCGGCACCGATAATAGTGTGGATCTCATCAATAAATAAGATCGCATCCTGTTCTTTTTCCAGCTGTTTTAAAATCGTTTTAAAGCGCTTCTCAAAATCACCGCGATATTTTGTTCCCGCCAATAATGAGCCAATATCTAACGAATAAATCACGCTATTTTGAATCACCTCTGGAACCTGGCCTTCGACAATTCTCCACGCTAAACCTTCAGCAATCGCAGTTTTACCTACCCCAGCTTCGCCAACTAGCAGCGGGTTATTTTTACGGCGGCGACAAAGTACTTGAATCGTACGTTCTAGTTCCTTATCACGCCCAATCAATGGATCAATTTGACCTTGCTTCGCGAGCTGATTTAAGTTGGTAGCAAAACTTTCTAGGCGTTCATCTGAGTTGGCTTCTTCGGTACTGCTGCTACCGAAAGAATCACTGGCAGAATCTTCAGCGCCTGAGGTTTTAGTAATGCCGTGAGAAATATAATTAACAATATCAAGACGGCTAATATCATTTTTCTTTAATAGATAAGCCGCGTGAGATTCTTGCTCACTAAAGATAGCCACCAAGACATTCGCCCCAGTCACTTCACTGCGGCCAGAAGATTGAACATGGAATACCGCACGCTGAAGTACACGCTGAAAACTTAATGTGGGTTGCGTTTCCCGAGTTTCATCACTGGTGGGAATCAAGGGTGTCGTTTGATCAATAAATTGGTCAAGTTCTTGACGTAAATTATCAATGTCAGCTTGGCAAGCAACAAGAGCATCCTTCGCTGCATCATTTTCTAATAATGCAAGTAGGAGGTGCTCGACGGTCATAAATTCGTGTCTTTTATCTCGCGCCCGAGCGAACGCACTGTTGAGACTTGACTCTAGTTCTTTGTTAAGCATAAGGCCTCCTTGAGGAACAACCAGAATGTTGTTGCAAGTCTAAGCTTGCTCCATGGTACATAAAAGCGGGTGTTCATGTTGTTTCGAGAACATCGCTACTTGTGCTACCTTCGTCTCAGCTACTTCTGCAGTATACGTGCCACAAATTGCTTTACCTTCGTAATGCACTTGCAACATCACCTGTGTTGCTTTCTCTAAATCCATTGCAAAAAATCGTGCAAGTATCTCAATAACAAAGTCCATTGGCGTATAATCATCATTGTTCAGTATTACGTGATACATAGCCGGTGGTTTGATTTCCGTTTTCTTTGACTCCAGTAAGTCGTGACCTGGTGTCACCCATTCAAAATTTCTAGTCATAACAACCGCGTTTTGGTGTTGTTTTCATCGTGTTGTCCATTATTACCTTTTTCATCCAGACAATGAAGTCTATTCACTTTTTGATAGCTCAATGTGCTTAAACCCCATACTTAAAGACTAATCCAGCAATCAGAGAGCTGCAAATAAAACTATTTATTTAACCATAAGCCACATGCTCAAGCGTTCAAAAAATACACCACATATGCAGCAAAACTCACAAACTGCATTGCTATTTGCAAATTAGATTGCATTTATCAAATGCTCAAAGTTGAAATGCAACCCGTTGCTTTTAGCGAATGACAAACTATAAGTTCGACTATCAACATCTACATCAATCCCAGCTTCAATTTTTTATACGTTAATTTTCTTGAAATAAATTAACACTAGAATGAAACAACTTGACGTTATCACTAGATGGCAAGTGAGTTAGGCCATGAGCACAGATATGCAGTGTGAATCGGATGCACAAACTTCGCCAATAGGATTATTAATTTAACTGGTCAGCACTTATTGCTGCAACAAGTAACAAAGACACATAATCATTATTGTTGATAAAGATAGGGATAATTTGGCTCAGTTAAGTGATTCAGCCATAAAAGTGATTAATTTTTTAACAACTTACTATTGACTGTGTTCACTTAATAGCTACATTGGTCAAAGAGTGACTAAATATTTAGCTTTTGCTAAATCAATAGTCACTTTAAAAAGTAATTTAACTATACCCAAATAACTTGGAGTTGCAGGTAGGCAACAAGTGAGTGAGAGTCACCATGAGCATAGATAGACTATGTGGTTGGGGTAAACAAATTTAGCTCCGCCTTGCAGTTCCAGCGAATCAGGGAATAAATCAACTAGGTTTGATTAACAATATCAGTAACACAAATGCATGAGGGATGTATAGCATGGCTACAGGTACAGTAAAATGGTTCAACAACGCCAAAGGATTTGGTTTTATTTGCCCAGAAGGTGGCAATGAGGATATTTTTGCCCATTACTCAACCATTAAAATGGATGGTTATCGGACGTTAAAAGCTGGGCAGCAAGTGGCCTACGAAGTAGAGAAAGGCCCCAAAGGCTACCACGCGAGCAACGTGGTTCCGATTGAAGGTCAACCTAGTAAATAATTCATCCAAAGCTGTTACTCTGGTTAACAGTAAACAACCCGCCTTTCGGCGGGTTGTTTATTTAGACGCGATCTATAATTTTATTTAACGTTGAGCTTGGGCGCATCAAACGAGATGCCTTGTTAAACTCAGGTGCATAATACCCTCCGAGGTCACCTGGGACACCTTGCGCCTGATTCAACTCATCAACAATGGCTTGCTCTTGAGATTGCAATTGCTCAGCAATAGGGGCAAATTCGCGAGCTAAATCGGTATCTTGATCCTGCTCGGCGAGCGCTTGTGCCCAATAAGTCGCAAGATAATAATGACTACCGCGATTATCTAACTCACCAACTTTACGCGATGGTGATTTGTTATTATCTAAAAACTTACCTGTCGCTACATCCAAAGTGTCGGCTAATACCTTCGCTTTTGAGTTACCCGTTACGACGCTCAAATGCTCTAGGGAAGCCGCGAGAGCTAAAAATTCCCCTAACGAGTCCCAACGTAAATGATTTTCTTTCTGCACTTGTTGTACATGTTTTGGCGCAGAGCCACCAGCACCGGTTTCAAACAACCCACCACCATTCATCAGTGGCACAATAGACAGCATTTTTGCTGACGTCCCTAGCTCAAGGATCGGGAATAGATCGGTCAGATAATCACGTAATACGTTACCGGTTACAGAAATGGTGTCTTTACCCTCTTTCATCCGTGTTAAACTGTATAACGTCGCATCCACTGGCGACATGATTTTAATGTCTAAACCACTGGTATCATGCTCAGGTAAATATTGATTCACTTTTTTAATCAGCTCAGCGTCATGGGCACGAGCATCATCGAGCCAAAATACGGCAGGAACCCCGGTTGCTCGAGCACGATTTACTGCTAGTTTGACCCAATCTTGAATTGGCGCATCTTTCACTTGGCACATACGGAAGATATCCCCCGCTTCGACAAGCTGCTCAAGCAACACTTGGCCTGATTGATCAATAACTTGCACCACGCCATCAGCGTCAAGGATAAAGGTTTTGTCGTGTGAACCGTATTCTTCGGCTTTTTGTGCCATTAAACCAACGTTGGGCACACTATCCATGGTGGTC
>SLFB01000028.1 GCA_007124475.1 Vibrio sp.
ACCGCTTGCATGGTTTGACTGCTACCAATAAAACCTTGATAGTTTTGATTGTGCGGGTCTTGAGTCTCATTTTTTAGTTTATTCGCTTTACGCAGAGCATTATTTACCGTTACTCGTAGTCGATCTGCTTCACACGGTTTAATAAGAAAATCCAGCGCCCCTTGACGCATCGCTTCCACGGCAATGTCAATGGAGCCATGGGCGGTCATAAAAATGATGGGAACATCAGGAGATTGTTTTTTAACGGTATCAAGGACATCCATACCTGTCATATCAGGTAAACGGAGATCCAGCAAAATTAAATCCGGTTTACGCCGCTTAAGACTATCCAGTGCGTCTCGTCCGGTGCTAACAATATTAATATCAATGTCTAGAGGGGTTAGAAAGGAACGATACAACGCCGCAACCGACGCGGTATCTTCAACCATCAATAGATATTTACTCGTAACATTATGCTCACTCATTTGCCTACCCAGCCATTTTATTTTTTGCATTTTGCTTAATTGTTGCACTAAGAATCGCAATTTGCAAATATTAAAACGAGTCTATCAGCAGTACTGATGAACTCTTTTAATGACCAAATATAGAGTATAGGTTAAGTTGCATAATAGAGCCTCAATTAGCGTCCTGATGACTTGTCGTGCGGCTGCCAGCATCACCGCATTTTCAAGTCAGAAAGGTAACCGGCATTTAACTATTAGCAATAAACTGATCACGTAACTGTGCGAGTTGATCTCGCTTTTGAGCCGCTAATTCAAATTCGAGATCCTGTGCGTGTTTGTACATTTCTGCTTCTAGTTTCATGATTTGTTTTTCTAATTGCTGTGGGGTAAGTAAGTCATAACTTGCACCTGATTCGGCGACCTTAGCCAGTGGCACCACTTTACTTGCTTGACGTTGTTTTGGTTTCGTGGCGTCGCCCAGTTCCATGATGTCTTTCACGCTACGCCGCAAAGCTTGAGGCTCAATCCCATGGGTCTGGTTATACGTTTGCTGCTTCTCGCGTCGGCGCTCGGTTTCGTCTATCGCCTTTCGCATCGATTTAGTCACCGTGTCGGCATAAAGAATGGCTTTACCATGCAAGTGCCGAGCGGCGCGACCAATAGTCTGAATTAACGAACGCTCTGACCGTAAAAAACCCTCTTTATCAGCATCTAAAATCGCCACCAAAGAGACTTCCGGCATATCTAAACCTTCCCGCAATAAGTTGATGCCGACTAAAACATCAAACACTCCCAAGCGTAAATCACGAATAATCTCTACTCGTTCAACGGTATCAATATCAGAGTGCAAGTACCGGACTTTCACCCCATGTTCGTGTAAATACTCAGTTAAGTCTTCTGCCATACGCTTAGTGAGCGTCGTGACCAGTAGGCGTTCCTCTTTGGCCGCTCGAATACGTATTTCTGACAATAAATCATCAACTTGAGTGGCTACAGGGCGTACTTCAATTTCGGGATCCAGTAAACCCGTAGGACGAACGACTTGATCAACCACATCCCCTGCAGATTTTTCCAGCTCATACTGACTCGGCGTGGCGGAAACAAAAATGGTTTGTGGTGCTAGGGCTTCAAATTCTTCAAACCTAAGTGGACGGTTGTCCAATGCTGAGGGTAAACGAAAACCAAATTCCACCAAGGTTTCTTTACGTGAGCGATCGCCTTTGTACATTGCCCCTATTTGTGGCACCGTTACGTGTGATTCATCAATAACTAGCAAGCCATCATGAGGAAGATAATCAAATAAGGTTGGTGGCGGCTCACCTTCACTTCGCCCACTTAAATAACGAGAGTAGTTTTCAATACCTGAGCAAAAACCCAATTCATTCATCATTTCAATATCAAACTGAGTTCGCTGGGAAATACGCTGCTCTTCTAGTAGCTTATTATTGGCTAATAGACTTTGCCTGCGCACTTGAAGCTCTTGCTTAATTTGTTCAATCGCATCTAAGATTCTTTCCCGAGGAGTGACATAGTGCGTTTTAGGGTAAACGGTAAAACGAGCAAGATCGCGCTGACGAATCACACCTGTTAACGGATCAAATAGGCTGATACACTCAATTTCATCATCAAACATTTCAACCCTTACCGCTTCTTGTTCTGACTCGGCAGGAAATATATCAATCACTTCGCCACGAACCCGAAATTGCCCGCGTTCAAACGCCAGATCATTACGTGAATATTGCAGCTCCGCTAAGCGACGTAATATATCCCGTTGGCTGACCACATCCCCACGCCTTAAGTGCAACATCATTCTTAAGTAAGAATCAGGATCCCCTAAACCATAAATCGCCGACACCGAAGCGACGATAATTGCGTCCTTGCGTTCAAGTAGAGCCTTAGTTGCCGAGAGGCGCATTTGTTCAATATGCGAGTTAACCGAAGCATCTTTCTCAATAAAAGTATCTGTAGTAGGCACATATGCTTCAGGCTGATAGTAGTCGTAGTAAGAGACAAAATATTCGACCGCATTGTGCGGGAAAAAACTTTTCATTTCACCATACAACTGCGCCGCCAGGGTTTTATTGGGCGCTAATAAGATAGTCGGACGCTGAGCTTGCGCGATCACATTCGCTAAAGTAAATGTCTTTCCTGAGCCTGTAACACCCAATAAGGTTTGATGAGCAAGGCCTGCATCAAGACCGGCCAATAATTGCTTGATTGCTTCAGGCTGATCGCCCGCTGGTTGATATTCTGAAACCAGCTCAAAAGTTTTACTCATGGTCTATCTTAGTCTCCGTATGGCAAGCTATACCCGAACCACTTGAGGTTACAGGTAGACGGCAAGTGAGTTCTCCACCATAAGCATAGACAGACTATGTGTTGGGAGAACGAAAGTCGCCAATATCCCTGCAGCCTAAAATAGGCAGGGGATAAGCTATTGTCTAGCGATCATTGATAACAGGCAAGACCTTTAATGCCAAACTATCGTCAAGTGACTTAAAGCTAATTAAAGTTATCCACAACTTGTTATGTTATTGAGGATAATGCTTTGTTATGGCAAATATCAAAGCGACTCCGCTTGTAACGCCTTTGTTGAATAATCGCTACTGATAGGCATCAGCTGTGTAAATTAACACCAAAAACATTGCTTTTTTAATGTTAGTTAACCATTAGGTTCAGTTATCCACAAAATTGGTGGATAACCTCTCGCAAACTCAGTAATGACAAGGGATAGCGAAAAGTAAAGCCATCAAAACCTAAAAAATTTAGTTATTTTTTATTGACCATTATTGACAGTAAGACAACCAATAAGTAACATCCGCAGCCATAGCTTTTCCCCCTTAGTTCAGTTGGTAGAACGGCGGACTGTTAATCCGTATGTCGCAGGTTCGAGTCCCGCAGGGGGAGCCAAATATTAAAAAACCCAGCATCATTTGTGCTGGGTTTTTGCTTTTTTACTTTCGGGGTTTACTCTTGTGACGCAAGAGCCTCCTCAATAACTGGTGCTAGCTTATCTAGCGGTAGATAGCCGGGGATGATTTGCTGGCCAATTAACAGCGCCGGCGTACCGTTTAGCCCTAATTCACTAAATAACTGATAGTTTTTCGCCAGTTGTTGTTGCGTTTTTTCCTGTACATTCAGCGCTTGGCTAGTGTCGGTTTTTTGCACCACTTGCAGTAACGACTGTGGATTATGCGCACCCGGCTTTTTGACCAATAATTGATCCGCTTGAGTAAATTTTTCTTGATCCATCTGCCATAGGTTTAATGCATAACTGGCCGAATTAACTGGGCTATCGAGTTCTTTCAGCGGCACCAGCACACTCACCACTTTAATCATCGGGTAACGCTTGACCAATTCATGCAATACCGGATCGAGTTTTTTACACCAAGGGCAGCTGTAATCGGTGAAAAAAACCAGCGTTAATTCGGGGTTTTGGGCACCAAAACTGGGGTGATCAGGATTGTTGTATAAATAGGCTTGATTGTCTTTTAATACCTGCTCAAACCGATTCACTTGTTGCTCGTACATACGTAACGTGCTGTGTAAATTCTCAATCACTTGCGGGTTACGTTGCAAAATTTGTTCTATATCCGCCAACTGTTTCGTTTGCTCTACCGTCAATGCAGCAGCACTACTCAGTGAAAAGGTGGCTAATAAGCCGATCAGCACAATTCTGTAAATTTTCATGTTTTATCCTTTATTTAATAATGACTA
>SLFB01000006.1 GCA_007124475.1 Vibrio sp.
CGCAAGTGGATGGTCCGTGTATCGCGATGGTGGTCGGTCCGGAAAACGAAGAAATCTTCTGTGATGAACATGGCCGCGTTAAGCTGCATTTTCCGTGGGACAGATACTCGAATGGCGATGAGCACAGCTCTTGTTGGGTGCGAGTGTCACAAGGTTGGGCGGGCAGTCAATACGGCATGATGGCTATTCCGCGAGTGGGTCATGAAGTGATTGTAGAGTTTTTAAACGGTGACCCTGATCAGCCTATCGTCACCGGTCGCACCTATCACGCGACTAACCAACCGCCTTACCCTTTGCCAGAGCACAAAACCAAAACGGTGCTGCGCAGTGAAAGCCACCAAGGGGAAGGGTTTAACGAACTGAGCTTTGAAGACCAAGCTGGGCAAGAGAAAATCTACCTGCATGCACAAAAGGATGTTGAGGGGTTAGTGCTCAATGATGCGACGATGCACATTAAACACGATAAGCATCTGACGGTAGAGAACGACCAGTTTAGCCATATCCATCATCATCAGCATTTAACGGTGGATGGGAATGGTTACGAGTCGGTAAAAGGTAACCAAACCCTGACAGTCGACGGCTCGTTATACATAAAATCGGGTCAAGTCTGGGTGAGCGAAGCGGGTAATGAAGTTCATATTAAAGCGGGTCAAAAAGTGGTGATTGAAGCTGGCTCTGAAATTACCGTTAAAGCGGGTGGCAGTTTTGTCAAAGTCGATCCGGCGGGCGTGCATCTAGTGGGGGCGGGAGTTAATCTTAACTCAGGAGGCAGCCCTAGTAGCGGCAGTGGCTTTAGTGGTGAAATACCAGCATTGCCTGGGGGCTTAGAACCCGCGGTAACTCTGGCTCCACCGCAAACTATTTCTTATCAAGCTTTGCTCAAAGCCGAAGAAGCTAACGTTGCTGCGGTGAAGGTGTGTCCTTTAGCGGGAGCAAACTCATGATTCAACAGTGGTTAGTAGAGCAAACCACACCGGTCTTTTGGTTATTAGATCAGCAAGCCTTTAAACAAGTTATTGCGGCTAATAATGGGTTAGTGTTTGACGGCACTCAGATTCTATTTCACGGCGAGACATTTGCTCCTGTGATGAGTTTGTCCCCTTGGCTAATTCCTGTCTCAGATAAGGTGTTGGCATTACCGGATGAGCTGTTACAGCAAGGCATTTTCTTAACCAGTCATAGTTCCTCGATTGAATTATTAAATCATCTACAAAGCCTTTTGATTGCGGCGCTAGAAGGCGAAGAAGTACTGTTTCGTTTTTATGATAGGCAGGTCATTGTGCCTATGCTTACAAGAATGGATGAAATAGAAAAAAATCAGTTCTTAGGCAATATAAGTCAGTTAGTCGCGCTCGATAGCCATGAGCAAAATCGATTGGTGGCATTTGCCAATGCACCAAACACTCAGTTTACGGTCAAACAGACAACGTGGTGGGTGATCAAGCAACACCATTTGGAGGATCATGAGAATTTGCCTCTTGTTCAAGCTAACCTCGAATCTTGGCTATGGCGGCATTTTCCAAAAGTGATGAACGAGCACTTAACTCAAGGGCGTGACATCGCTTCCATGCTCGCTCCATTTCTCTCTGTTCCTGAACAAACCTTAACATATCGTGTGTTAAGTGCCGCTATCGTTGCTGTTGTCGGTGCCGAACAATTGACTCAGCCTAGCATGATAGAACTCCTACGTGACTATAACAACGAAGAAGCTCAGCTCGCTCTGCATGCTTTAACTCGTCAATTTGAACTAAAGGGATAACCATGGATTCATTTAATTATTGTGTGCAGTGTAACCCTGAGGAAAACTGGTTAGAGCTAGAGTTTCGGAGTGAAAATGATGAACCGATAGATGGCTTGCTAGTCACGATTACGAATCAAAGTACCCCCTCAACCACATACACGCAAACTACAAGTTCAGGTAAGGTTTTGTTTGGCAAGATTGCGGCTGGGGAATGGCGCGCCTCTGTAAGCCAAGCATCCCTGTTAACTGAAGTCGAAAAGTATGCCAGCCGTAAAGAGGGACAAGAGTCGCCAGTGAAAAAACGTGCTGCGGAAGAACTTGACGCCGCAGATAAGGATACGAAGCAGTATCGCTACACCACCATTGGTGATTTCTGGGATGAAGCACCAGAAGATGAGTTTTTACAAGAGCAACATAAAGGCATAGATGTCAATGCTTCTGCTGAGAAAGCAGGGTTTAGGCTCAGTCATAACCAGACCTATGTTTTTGAAATCAAAGCGCTACGCAGCTATATGCCAGTGATTATTGATACCGATGAGTTTAGTTTGGTGAATAGTTATACTTTTGCGTTGTTGTCAAAACTGGCTTATGCGACTAACGATTTTAATAGGGATGATGGTAAGACCAAGGATAATCAGGGAGCAATTAGTACGGTTATTTCTCAGTTGAAGCGTAAAGAGAGACCGACTTATTCTGGAGATTTACAAGCAAAGTGGTTATTAGAGGAAATCCCATATAGCAAAGCGTTAAGTGCCCAATATTATGCTGATGATAATGTTGGTAGTGAAGGTTACATTATCTTTAACAATGAATTGGTTATTATTGGTGTAAGAGGAACAGAGCCATATTTCCAGAGTAAGAAGCCACCAGTTGATGACACTAGGTTGAGAATAATAAAGGCAGCTTCAGGTATGGCGGCTGTCGTCGCGGATAAGATAGAAAGTGCTACCGATTCACCAGGAATGAAAGACCTTATTATAACGGACCTTGATGCTGCGCAAATCGCTCCCAAAGAGTTTGGTGGAACATATGTCCATCGGGGGTTTTACCAATATACGATGGCTTTGTTATCTTTGATGGAGAAAGATCTAGGACTACATAAAATAAAAAAATTCTATTGTTGTGGCCATAGCTTAGGGGGCGCTGGTGCATTACTTCTAAGCGCATTGATTAAAGATAGCTATCATCCTCCAGTATTGCGTTTATATACATATGGAATGCCACGTACAGGAACGCGCAGCTTTGTTACTCGGTATCAGAATATTCTGCATTATCGTCATGTTAATAACCATGATTTGGTTGCTCAAATCCCCATGACATGGGCAAATACTGATCTTACAGAGGGAATTGATAAATGGGATGTATTTAGTAGTGGTATAACATTGATCAAGAAAATGCTTACTGATAACGACGATGATAATTATCTGCACCATGGTCATTTATCCCAGTTATTTACTTATAATGATTCTGACCAGATTTTACTGACGCCAAGGCAAACACAAATCACGATGCTAGATCTGGCAAAATTAGCCAGTAATGATTCTGTTACTTTGGTAAATAGCTTATCCGATGCTTCAATTGCAGAGCATGGAATGGAGTATTATATCCCTAATTTATGGCAACAAGTGTATTCTTTAAGTAATGAAAGTTTAATGGTGCATTACCAGCAAGCAATTTTAGCTTTAGATCAAGAAATTTCCACTTTACATAAAAATTATCTCACCGTTAAACAAACTTGGACTAAAGCATTAGGTGATGGTACCCCAGTATTGAGTATGGGGCATTTAAAAGCAGAGATGTATTCTATAAGCAGGCTAATAGATAATCGTAATAAAATGAGAGGAGAGCTCAAGCAGATAGTCTCTGACCCTCAGCGCTTACCTTTATCGAAGTTATTAATAGCACAACAAACATTGCCTGATGAAATTAAGGAACAACTACAATGAAGTTATTGAATAGTCTCACAAGGAAAAATATAATATTAATTATTGCGCTATTTATCGTATTAGTTTTCTTTGGAGTTGATTATTATCAGAGTTCTCGACTGAATATTTGGGGTGATGAACCTGATGAGCCCTATATTACTATATCAGGCAAAAAGCCTATAGATGCTTATTTAGAAGTTTGGGCTCATTTTTGGGTGACAGGAGATGAATGTGAGGCTTATTCCTACGATTTATTTGGTCAAAAAGCCCACCAAGGAGGAAAAATAAGCCAGAAGATTACGCATGATTTTGCTAAAGATGGTTCAAATTTTGAATTTAGAATTCCTTACCAAACGTATAAGAACTCACAAAATTGTATGGTGGAATTAAGAGACTTTTCCATACAAGCTTATAATGATTTTGATACCGTAGGCTTTGCTCAGTTGCGATTTTCTCCAGCAGGCAGAG
>SLFB01000021.1 GCA_007124475.1 Vibrio sp.
GTGGCAAACAGTAAGTCGCCTAACTCTTCTTCCACTTTTTGATCGTCAACGCTAACTTGTTGCGTTTCACTCATCACTTCATCAAGTTCTTCCCTAACTTTATCAATCACAGGGGCAACACTTGACCAATCAAAGCCCACATCGGCACATTTGGCTTGGATTTTTGTAGCACGAGATAACGCCGGTAAACTTGTTGGTATTGAGTCTAGAATACTTTGCTTCTTTTTGCCTCCCAGACTTTGTTCTTGAGCTTTTATCGCTTGCCAATTAGCCTGTAATTGCTGTAAGTCAGTAACTTTTTCACCTGAAAAAACATGAGGATGGCGGCGAATAAGTTTGGCGCTCACTTCATTAACGACATCGCTAAACTCAAACAAATCTTGTTCTCGAGCAAGCTGACTGTAGAACATAACCTGAAACAGTAAATCGCCCAGCTCTTGTTTTAAATTTGGCCAATCCCGCTCAACAATCGCATCCACCACTTCGTAAGTTTCTTCGATCGTATAAGGAATAATCGTATCAAAGGTCTGTTGCTTGTCCCATGGACAACCGTTCTCTTCATCTCGTAACTGCGCCATAATGCGCTCGAGCTCCTGAATGGGATGAGGCATACCAATCCTTAAAAAAATTATTATTCAAGTGACTGAACTAGGGTCTGTTGACTCTCACCTTAGCCAAGTCGCTTAACTAGCATCACGTCTTTGATCTGCTCGGTACGTTTAATCACCCGCTGTAAAAGCTCAACACTGGTGACTTCTAATTCAAAGTCCATAATAGTCAGTTGACGCTTGTAATCGCTGCGACTTTTCATGCTGATCACTTTGACTTTTTCATTGGCTAAGAGTGTGGTGATGTCTTTCAATAAACCGGTACGTTCCATCGCTTCAATGCGTAAGGTTAATCGGTAACTGCCAACAAAACCTCTTCCCCATACGGTATCGATGATTCTTTCCGGTGCATGATGGCTTAATTCTTCTAGTTGTTCGCAATCACTACGGTGAACAGAAATTCCTCTTCCTTGGGTGATATAACCACGGATCTCATCCCCAGGGATAGGTTGGCAACAACGGGCAAGGTGAGTCATTAAGTTATCCACCCCTTGCACCACCACCGCATCTTTATGCGTGGTTGGGCTCGGAGTGACTTTGATATCACCGGTCAGTTTTTCCAGTGCAAGCTTATCTTCTTCCTCAGCACTTGGCTTGTTAACGAGAGCATTAATATGATTGATGATTTGATTAATCCGCAAATCACCACTACCAACCCCAACGTAAAGCTCATCGGCGCTATTGACGTTAAACCGCTTTAAAGCATAGGCCTCAGCGTCCTTTAACTTAGCGCCAATTTTTGCTAGTTCATTTTCTAGAATTTCACGTCCAGCTTCGAGGTTTTTCTCTCGGCTTTGTTTACGAAACCAAGCATTAATTTTGGCGCGAGCTCGGCCGGAATGGACAAAGCCTAGTGATGGGTTTAACCAATCACGGGAAGGGTTCGGCTCTTTAGCGGTAATAATTTCAACTTGATCACCCATGTGTAATTTATGGGTAAACGGCACAATACGCCCTGCCACTTTTGCTCCGATACAACGATGGCCGACTTCAGAGTGAATATGATAAGCAAAATCTAACGGCGTTGCGCCCATAGGTAAGTCCACCACATCACCACGAGGGGTAAAGGCATAAACACGATCATCAAACACTTGGCTGCGTAGCTCATCGAGCATTTCTCCTGAATCGGACATTTCTTCTTGCCAATCCAGTAACTTGCGTAACCAAGTGATTTTTTCGTCATAACCACTACGCGCAGCCGATGCGCCCTCTTTGTATTTCCAGTGCGCCGCGACCCCGAGCTCAGACTCTTCATGCATCTGTTTAGTTCGGATCTGAATCTCTATGGTTTTGCCTTCGGGGCCTAAAATCACCGTATGGATCGACTGATAACCATTAGGCTTCGGGTTAGCCACATAATCATCGAATTCACCAGGCAAATGTTTATATTTCGTGTGCACTATACCTAGCGCGGCGTAACAGTCTTGTAATTTATCGGCAATAATACGTACCGCACGCACATCAAACAGCTCATCAAAGGCCAAGTTTTTCTTTTGCATCTTGCGCCAGATGCTGTAGATGTGTTTTGGACGACCACTGACTTCGGCATTAATATTTAAGGCCTGCATCTCTTGGTGTAGATCATCCACAAAATCGCGAATATATTGCTCACGGACAATTCTACGTTCTGATAATTGCTTAGCGATTTGTTTATAGGTTTCTGGTTGCTGATACCGAAATGCGTAGTCTTCTATTTCCCACTTCAGTTGACCAATCCCTAGGCGATTGGCAAGTGGAGCATAAATATTGGCACACTCTTTCGCGGCCGCACGACGTACTTCATCCGGCTGATCTTTGACTTCTCGTAAATTGCAAATTCGTTCCGCCAGCTTGATAACCACACAACGAAAATCATCTACCATCGCCAGTAGCATGCGACGCACGTTATCCACTTGTGCCGAGGCTTCACTACCTTGCATAGTAATATTAAGCTGACCGATAGCCGCCATCTCTTCGACGCCATCGATCAATTTAAAGATTTCTTTTCCGTAATTTTCTTCTAGCTGCTCTTTATCAAGCACACCACTGGTTGCGATGGGAAATAACAATGCGGCCACTAGTGTCGGTTTATCCATCGATAAGGTGATCAATATTTCGATCATTTCTCGTCCGCGCCACAGCAAGAGTGGCCCTTGAGGATTTCCCTCTAGGCGCTGCTCACACTGTCGGTAAACGTCAATTAACCTTGCCGCTGTGTGTTTATCTTGCTGTAAACCTGCAATCCATTTTTCTAGTTCAAACTGTTCGTCTGGGTTTAAGTGTGCGCTACGAACCGCAACCATTGGGATTATCCTAATCTTTGAGTGCTAACAACGTATCGACTGCCTCTCACGCTGGAAAGTTCAGCCTATCATCGACTTTTTATAAATAGAGCCATTGATTCTAAATGACTAGTATGAGGGAACATATCCAGCATAGCCAGTTTCGCTAACTCATAACCTTGATTCAATAAACTTTGGCTGTCACGAGCTAAAGTCGCTGGATTACAAGAAACATAAACAATACGCTGCGCTGAGAACTGTGCTAATTGCTCTACTATACCAGCCGCTCCCGCTCGTGCGGGATCAAGCAGTATTTTATCAAACTTTTTCCCTGACCATGCAGCTTTAGTCATATCTTGTTCCAAATTCGCTTGATAAAAAGTGCAATTATCAAGCTGATTCAAGTGTGCATTGGCTGTGGCAGCAGCCACCATTTCATCCACACCTTCCACACCAATCACAGACTCAGCCAACCGCGCGAGGGGTAAACTAAAATTACCCAAGCCACAAAATAGATCCAAAACGCGATCGCTTGCTTGCACATCCAACCAGTCAATGGCCTGGCTAACCATACGTTGATTGATGTGTTGATTAACCTGAATAAAATGGGTCGGCTGAAATGCCATGGTAAAGCCATTTTCTTGATAATAAGGTGTTTCACCTTGTACATGCTGCAATTGATGATCGTCATCGAGCAAGTATAGAGACATCTGATGACGCTCTGCAAATTCGCATAAGGCTTGTTGATCTGAGGTCGCTAAGCGCCCACCAAGATGACGTAGTAGTAGAACGTTGGTATTCTCTGCCTTCACCAGTTCAAGGTGACCGAGTTTCTCTGGCTGAGTAAACTCACTCAATAGCACTTTCAATTCCGGCAAACATCGATTGAGTTGCGGCTCAAGTACGGGACAATCGGTAATAGTGACAATAGTTTTGCTTTGTTTACGTCGAAAACCAAATTGCAACTGCTGAGTTTTTTTATCCCACCATAAACTGAAGCGAGCACGGCGACGATAGCCCTGATCATCAGCCACTATCGATGGCGACAAGGTTAGTGTCTGCTGGGCAAAACGGTTCATTAAATGACTCAAAGCCTGCTGCTTATGGCTAACTTGCGCTGACCGAGTGAGATGCTGAAAATCGCATCCACCACACTGCTGATAATGTTGACAAAAAGGATGCACTCTCGCCTCGCTTTCCGTTAACACTTTGATTAATTTGGCGCGTGAGAACTTACTTTTTTGTTCTGTAAACTGAATCACGACCTCTTCACCAGGCAAAGCACCATCAATAAAAATGGGTTTATTATTTTGATAAGCGATACCTGCCGCTAAATGATCCAATTTCGTCACAGTAACTGACTGATGTTTAGATTGAATTGAGGTATTTTTTTTCTCTTTAAAAAAACGTGCCATGTTCTGTGCCTAGTAATATGTGTAAAGGTTTTTTGCCCTAGCATCACTATTCTGCATGGGGATGATTGTCGAATCCCTACTGATTAGATTAAGCTATATATATAAGAGCTAAGCCAATTGCCCCATCTCGATGACGTAATTGGCCGATATATCTCCTAACGATGTCGCTTTACGACGTGACGTTTATCAGAGATAGTGAATTTTTGAATAACTTCGCCAAACGTAATGCGGGTTATTTTCCCATATCCACATCACGATGTTTAGATAATAATGACCCAATATGGCTTACGTGCGCGTGTTATTACTCTGACTTTAGCGCCTACTTTAATAATAGGACTCTTGCTCAGCGCCTTATTTTCGTTTAACCGTTATCACGATCTTGAACAACAAGTACTCAACTCTGGCACTAGCATTATTGAACCATTAGCCATTGCTAGTGAAGAAGCACTAAAAAATCAAAGCCGAGAGTCTGTCAGGCGTATTATTAGCTACGCACATCGCAAGCATTCTGATCTCGTGCGCAGTATTGCGGTATTTGATTCTGAACACGAACTTTTTGTAACCTCTAATTTTCATCCTAACTTTGAGAGCTTAAGGTACCCAAAGGATCAAGCCATCCCTATCTTAGGTAGTTACTATCAAAAAGATAACACGCTCATCTTACGCACCCCTATTTTAGCAGAAAGCCGTTTTTTAGAAGATAGCCATAGCGCAAGTCATTCGGCACCCGCTCTAGGCTATATATCCATCGAACTCGACCTTACGTCACTGCGCTTACAGCAATATCAAGAGGTGTTTTCCGCCTGTTTGGTATTGATCATCGGTTTAGTGCTCTCCAGTGTTTTTGCCGTTCGCTTAATGCATGACGTGACTAAACCCATTACTCATATGAAAAATATGGTTGATCGAATTCGACGTGGCCACCTCGATGTGCGGATAGAGGGAAAAATGCATGGTGAATTAGATTCCCTGCGCAAAGGCATCAATTCGATGGCGGTTTCACTCTCTGAATATCATGTTGAAATGCAACATAGTATTGATCAGGCTACGTCTGATCTAAGGGAAACCTTAGAACAACTTGAAATCCAAAACGTGGAGCTCGATATTGCCAAAAAACGCGCTCAAGAAGCCGCACGTATTAAATCGGAATTTTTGGCTAATATGTCACATGAGTTACGTACACCACTGAACGGGGTTATCGGTTTCACTCGCCAAATGCTCAAGACTCAGTTAACCAACAGCCAAACCGACTATCTTCAAACCATTGAAAAATCAGCCAATAACTTATTAACCATTATTAATGACATCCTAGATTTTTCAAAACTAGAAGCAGGAAAATTAGCGTTAGAGAATATCCCATTTGAATTTCAAGAAACCTTAGAAGAGGTTGTCAACTTACAGGCCACCAGTGCTCATGAAAAAGGACTTGAGATCACTTTAAAAGTCGATCCTAAAATTCCTTTAGGTTTAATTGGCGATCCGTTGCGTATTCAGCAAGTGTTAACCAACCTTGTCGGCAATTCGATTAAATTCACCGAACGAGGCAATATTGATATTAGTGTCGAAATGCGATCGCAACGGGATGATGTGGTTGAGCTGCAATTTATGGTCAGAGACACGGGCATTGGTATCTCTGAGCGGCAACAAGCGCAATTATTCCAAGCCTTCAGTCAAGCGGATGCGAGTATTTCTCGCCGTTATGGTGGCACCGGATTAGGCTTAGTGATTACTCAAAAACTCGTCAGTCAAATGGGGGGCGAAATCAGCCTAACGAGTCGTCTCCACCAAGGCTCAACGTTCTGGTTTACGTTGCGTTTGCCAACCACCACGTTACCGATGAGCGATTGGTTAGATCCTCAAGTGCTAGCGGCGAAGCAATTATTACTGGTTGAAAGCAACATGCAAGCCGCCTCAATCGTTCAACAACAATTAAATCAGGCTGGCTTGACCGTGATTTATCATTCGTCAATGCCTGAAGAATTAACGACTTATGATTACATCCTCTTGAACTTATCCCCCTGTCAAAACGCTGAGTTTAGCTTTATTGATCAATGGATAGAGCAAGCTTTGCAATCAACACCACATGTGATCATTGGTATCCCTAGTACCGAACTCGCGCTTGCTGATGCGTTAATGAAACGTTATCCAGTGCAGTGCATTACCAAACCGTTATCTCGTCGTAAGTTGTTGCAAACCTTGATCGCCCATCAACCTACGACTCTGCCAGTTATCGAGCCGCTGAACGAGGTTGATAAACTCCCATTAACCGTTATGGCGGTGGACGATAACCCCGCCAACTTAAAATTAATCTGTGCTCTATTACAAGAGAGAGTGGAGCATGTCGTCACTTGCCATGACGGCATTAGTGCGGTAGAACAAGCCAGCTTGCAAAGCTTTGATATGATTTTAATGGATATACAAATGCCACACATGGATGGGGTCACCGCCTGTAAAGCCATTAAACAAATCCCTCTTAATGCCGCGACTCCCATTATTGCTGTTACTGCCCATGCCATGGCCGGCGAACGCGATAGACTGCTCAAGGCGGGAATGGATGATTATCTAACCAAACCCATTGAAGAGCATGTCTTGCAGCAAGTACTGGTGCACTGGAGTCCGGCCCATTTAACTAAAACTGTCGAGAAGCTGCCATTGCCTCATCAAGATCCAGAACCAAACATGATGGCTCTAGCAACATCGAAGACCCGCAGCGTGATTGATTGGCCTCTGGCATTAAAGCAAGCCGCTGGTAAGCAAGATCTCGCCCAAGAAATGCTACAACTACTAGTAGATTATTTGCCTGATGTGATGCGCGTGGTTCAACAGTCGCTACAAGATGATCAATACCCGGTGGAAGATTTATTGCATCATATCCATAAGTTACACGGCAGTTGCTCTTACAGTGGTACACCATCATTAAAATCGATCTGCGCGACACTAGAACAGATGATCCGCTCAGGCAGTAAGCTCGGCGAGCTAGAACCAGAGCTATTTGAGTTGGAAGATGAGATTCACAAGTTGCTCGATGATGCGGCGCAATATTTGGGATAATGACTAGCCCGCTACCTGCCGCTGAACATTAACTTGACTCAAAAATCACCGTAGCAACGGCGTAATGGCGCTCATCGGAGAGTGAAAGGTGAACAGCGGTGACCTGCATGGCGTCAGCGAGCTGCTTGGCTCGGCCATGCAGAGTTAGAAGCGGTTTACCACGGGCGTCGTTGCTAATTTGAAAATCGTGGAAAGTAACACCATTGGCAATCCCCGTCCCTAAAGCTTTTGCTGCGGCTTCTTTAGCCGCGAACCGCTTGGCTAAAAAACGAGCCGGCTGCTTTAAACCAGCGAACGTATTTTGCTCCTCTAGAGTAAGAATACGGGCCGCAAAGGCGCTACCACTTCGAGCCAGCACCTTTTCAATACGTTCAATTTCAGTGATGTCAGTTCCTAATCCCACGATCATCTTGATTTAGCGCCGAGCGTTATCCATGATCATTTTCATATCAGCCACAGCCTTACTTAAACCGTCAAATACCGCCCGACCAATAATTGAGTGGCCAATATTAAGTTCATAAATTTCAGCAATAGCAGCAATTGCAGCGACATTATGATAAGTCAGCCCATGACCAGCATTCACCATAATGCCTAAGCTACTGGCGTAAGAGGCCGCAGCGGCGATTTTCTTGAGTTCATTTTGCTGCTCCGTTTCATCAGTCGCATCAGCATAATGTCCAGTATGCAACTCAATAAATGGCGCTCCGCAAGCTTTAGCCGCATCAATTTGTTCGCGATCGGCATCGATAAATAAAGAAACCTTAATTCCAGCCTCCGTTAATTTTTCGGTTGCCGCTTTCACTTTATCTAACTGGCCTAATACATCTAAGCCACCTTCTGTGGTTAACTCTTCGCGTTTTTCTGGTACTAAGCACACAAATTCAGGTTGAGTAGCAAGAGCAATCTCTAACATTTCATCCGTCACGGCCATTTCAAGATTCATCCGTGTTTGTAATGTTTCGCGTAAGATACGAACGTCACGATCAACAATATGGCGACGGTCTTCACGTAAATGAATCGTAATACCATCAGCGCCCGCTCGCTCGGCTATTTCGGCGGCATGTACCGGATCAGGATAACGTGTCCCACGGGCATTGCGTAATGTCGCGACGTGGTCAATATTGACACCTAAAAAAATTGAGCTCATGTTTCTGTACTCCGTGCTCTAGATAGGGTTGTAGTCCGGAACAACTCCCGGCTTTTTAATGGTTTGCTGCCAAGATAAGGCTTTAATGCGATCCGTGTAAAGCGCTTTGCTGCTTGAAGCTGATTTTTAGTGGTGAAACGTCGCTCGCTGATCGCTATCAACTCATCACCGAGAAAGGTAAAATGATCTCGCCTGACTGAAGCGATAAATCCTTTTTGTTCACGATAACGGTAGGTCATCGTGGGCGATATAGGCTCGCCACTGCCTGCACAGTGCAAGAAATCAACCCCATAGCCAAGTGATGCCAACAGGGCTAACTCAAAACGGCGTAATGCGGGTTCTGGATTTTGACTTTGCGCTAATTCGGTTAAGGCAAAAAGATAGTCATGGAACAAGCTCGGACTCGCTACATCGCTAGCCAATACTCGGCCAATTAATTCATTGATATACATTGCCGAGTAAAGATTAATCCCCGTTAATGGTAAGCCAAGGCTAATCGATTCTGCTTGCCTAAGAGTTTTCATCGAGCTATTTCCCGACCACTTAAGCAGTAAAGGTGTGAAAGGCTGTAATAAACCTTTCAACGGCGAGCGTTTGCCTCGGGCTCCTTTGGCCATCAAACTTAGCCGGCCATACTCTTCACTAAACACATCAACAATCAAACTCGATTCACTGTAAGGCTTACGGTTAAGTACAAAGCAACGCTGAAAACCATCCATTATAAGCACACCATAATACTCAGTTAGGTTGCAAAGACCGCTGAGAGTGAGAAGACAGTGAGATGACCTCACTGCCATCAATCACAGTGCATACTTAAATACAGCAGTCCAGCATACATCGCGTACTAGAAAATGAGTCAGCCCGACGCCAGTGAGCAATAAACGAGTAGCAAGTATCGCACATCGCATGATTGAAGGGGGCGTTATAAGTCGTCAATGTAGCCTAATGAACGCAATGCTCGTTCATCGTCAGCCCAGCCTGATTTCACTTTAACCCAAGTTTCTAAATAAACTTTACGCTCAAACAATGCTTCCATATCAAGACGAGCTTCTCGGCCGATGGTTTTTATCTTCTCGCCATTTTTACCAATCACCATTTTTTTCTGGCCAATGCGCTCAACTAAAATTAATGCGTTGATATGAAAACCATCTGTTTCAGGGTTGTAGTCAAAACGCTCAATTTCTACCGTAACCGAATAAGGCAATTCTTCCCCGGTGAAGCGCATTAACTTCTCACGAATAATCTCAGAGGCCATAAAGCGCTGTGAGCGGTCCGTGACATACTCTTCTGGAAAGTGATGTACAGCTTTAGGTAAGTGATTGCGGACGTGCTGATGCAAAACATCAATATTTTTACCCAACTTGGCCGAAATTGGCACAATATCCACAAAGTCCATTAACTTTGACAGTTCTTGCATATGTAACATGACATCATTGCGATCTTTGACGTTATCGACTTTATTGACACATAACACCACAGGGAAGTTGGCTTGACGTAATTTATTCAGCACCATTTCGTCATCAGCAGTCCAATGCGTTCCATCAACGATAAACAACACCAAATTCACATCACTGAGTGAACTGCTTGCCGCGCGGTTCATTAAACGGTTAATGGCGCGCTTTTCTTCAATGTGTAAACCTGGAGTATCAACATAAACCGCTTGATAATCCCCTTGAGTATCTACACCCATAATACGATGGCGAGTGGTTTGAGGTTTACGTGAGGTAATAGAAATTTTCTGCCCTAGAATATTGTTTAATAGGGTCGATTTTCCGACATTTGGCCGCCCAACGATCGCCACGAAACCACAATGTTGATTATCCGGTGATGAGCTTGGTTGATTATCTGAAGCGAAGTACGCATCAATATCAAAATTGTCTTTATCTGCCATTGTTTAATAACTCCAGAGCGGTTTCTGCCGCTGCTTGTTCAGCTTTACGTCGACTCGTACCTTTGCCGATCACTGGCGTGGCAATACCTGCAACATCACAAGAAACCGTAAACTCTTGATTATGAGCCTCCCCTTTAATCAGAGTCACTTCATAAACCGGTAGCGGGCTGCGTTTTCCTTGCAAAAATTCTTGCAAGCGTGTTTTAGGGTCTTTCTGTGATACACCCGGTTTGATCGCTTCTAATCTAACCAGATACCAACTAAGAATGATCTCTCGTACTTTTTCAATATCACTATCCAGGTAAATACCACCTATGATGGCTTCCACAGCATCTGCTAGGATTGAATCACGACGAAAACCACCGCTTTTCAGCTCCCCTGGACCTAATTTTAAGTAATCTCCTAGATCAAACTCTCGGCCGAGTTCCGCTAAAGTGTTGCCACGTACCAAAGTAGCACGCATGCGGCTCATATCACCTTCATTGATCTTAGGAAAGCGACGATACAATTCGTCAGCAATCACAAAACTTAAAATTGAATCGCCCAGAAACTCAAGACGTTCATTATGTTTGCTACTCGCACTGCGATGCGTCAATGCGAGGGTCAATAGCTCGGCATCGTTAAACTGATAGCCGAGTTTTGCTTCTAATTTATAAATTGGAGAATTCATGCTCTCTCGATGTGTTACGGGTCAGCACTAAGCTGACCTAATTAATGCCACCAATGCGATTAAATCGCACTCCGGTTGGGATCCAAGCGGGTAATACGCTATCTGCAGAGCGCTCAAACTCGAAGCTGATCCATATTGCTACCGCTTTACCCACCAAGTTTTCTTCTGGAACAAAGCCCCAAAAGCGGCTATCTGCACTATTGTCACGGTTATCACCCATCACAAAATAATGCCCAGCGGGAACCATCCATTCATTAACGCCCGCTCTCGGGTGGTAATCCCTTACATTATCCATCCGCAATGGATTCACTAAAATACTGTGCGCCTGCTCGCCAAGTTGTTCATCTAATTGAATCAGTGGTACGCGGTTTTGTACAAACTCACTCTCAATCACATTTGATAATGGCACCGGCTGGCAAGTTTTATCCTGCTGAGTTTGAATACAAATTTCTTTCTGCGAGCTGTAGCGAACAATATCACCAGGCAAACCAACGACTCGTTTAATATAGTCGATACTTGGGTTAGGTGGGTATTTAAACACCACCACATCCCCTCTTTCAGGTTTACCGGTTTCCACTAGCTGCTTACGCCACACTGGATCTTTTAATCCATAAGCGTACTTTTCGACCAGAATAAAATCACCCACCAATAAAGTGGGCATCATTGAACCTGATGGGATCTGAAAAGGTTCAAAAATAAACGATCGCAGAACCAACACAAAGGTAATTACTGGGAATATCGATACCGCATTTTCTACCCACCAAGGCTGAGGATCTATTGTGCGTACCGTCTTATCGTCAAGCCCATTCGCGGCCTGTGCTTGAATTTGCTTTTCTAACCGCTTCTTGGACCACAGCCACTTTTCCAGCGCCCAAATAATTCCGGTAACCAAAGTCACCATCACCAAAATGAGTGAAAATGTATTCGCCATTGACTTCCCTTATCTAAAAATACGAAAGTGAAAGAGCCGTAACCCTTTCACTTAAAATAAATCACGCTATGCAAATGTAAGAATTAGTCTTTACCAACATGTAGTATGGCCAAAAACGCTTCTTGTGGTAATTCAACATTACCGATTTGCTTCATACGTTTCTTACCTTCTTTCTGTTTCTTCAACAGCTTTTTCTTACGACTAACGTCACCACCATAACACTTGGCTAATACGTTTTTACGTAATTGCTTAACGGTTGAGCGAGCAATAATGTGGTTACCAATGGCTGCCTGAATAGCAATATCGAACATTTGGCGAGGAATGAACTCTTTCATTTTTTCCACCAACTGACGACCACGAGTTTGCGCTTGATCTTTATGGGTAATGATAGCTAGAGCATCCACCTTATCGCCATTAAGCAATACATCTACGCGTACCATATTCGAGTTTTCAAAACGATTGAAACTATAATCGAGCGAAGCATAACCACGGGAGGTGGACTTTAAGCGATCAAAAAAGTCCAACACCACTTCTGCCATTGGAATATCGTAAGTCAAAGCCACTTGGTTACCGTGATAAACCATATCAACCTGCGTGCCGCGTTTTTCCACACACAAGGTGATCACGCTACCGAGGTAATCTGCTGGTACCAGAATATTACAACGAGCAATTGGTTCGCGAATCTCTTCAATATCATTGATCGCTGGTAATTTTGCTGGACTATCAACGTACAGGAGCTCTTGGTCAGACTTTAAAACTTCATACACTACTGTTGGCGCTGTAGTAATAAGGTCGAGATCGTACTCTCGCTCTAAGCGCTCTTGAATGATCTCCATATGTAGCATACCTAAGAAGCCACAACGGAAACCAAA
The DNA here is from genome assembly GCA_007124475.1 of Vibrio sp. Lineage (GTDB taxonomy): Bacteria > Pseudomonadota > Gammaproteobacteria > Enterobacterales > Vibrionaceae > Vibrio. Next base: position 12,847 of record SLFB01000021.1, read on the forward strand.
ACCTAACGCAGCTGAAGTTTCAGGTTCGTAAAAAAGAGAAGCGTCATTAAGGCTTAATTTCCCTAAAGCATCACGGAAGTTTTCATAGTCATCCGAAGAAACAGGGAATAAACCAGCATAAACTTGTGGCTTCACTTTTTGAAACCCAGGTAACGGTTTATCCGTCCCATTTTTAGCTAATGTCAGCGTATCTCCGACCGGTGCGCCTAAGATATCTTTAATCCCACAAACAACCCAGCCTACTTCACCACAACCAAGACCATTGGTATCGACTTGTTTCGGAGTAAAGATACCAATTCTATCTACACCCCATACTTGGCCTGTACTCATGACTTTGATCTTGTCGTTTTTCTTCAGGCGACCATTTTTGATCCGCACAAGTGACACAACACCAAGGTAGTTGTCAAACCAAGAGTCAATAATTAAGGCCTGTAGTGGTGCTTCAGGATCACCTTCAGGTGCTGGTATCGCCGAAACGATTTTCTCTAATACCTCATCAACGCCAAGACCTGTTTTCGCTGAACAACGCACAGCGTCAATCGCATCAATCCCTACGATGTCTTCAATTTCTTCTGATACACGTTCAGGTTCTGCCGCTGGCAAATCAATTTTATTGAGGATAGGAACAACCTCAAGATCCATTTCAATGGCGGTGTAGCAGTTAGCTAAGGTCTGTGCTTCAACACCTTGACCGGCATCCACGACAAGCAAAGCCCCTTCACAAGCAGCAAGGGAGCGCGATACTTCATAGGAGAAATCAACGTGTCCAGGGGTATCAATAAAGTTAAGTTGATAGGTTTGGCCATCTTTAGCAACGTAGTCGAGTGTCACACTCTGTGCTTTGATGGTGATACCACGCTCACGTTCAAGATCCATAGAATCCAGTACTTGGCTTGCCATTTCCCGGGCGCTTAAACCACCACAAACTTGGATTAAACGGTCAGATAACGTGGATTTGCCATGGTCAATATGGGCGATGATCGAAAAGTTACGAATGTGCTTCATAGGCTTGGGATGACTAAACTCATTACTAATTAGGGGATAAAAACGTCATTATCATGACATTTCATTTAAGTTGGCCGATTCTACCCAATTTCACTAGGCTTCGCATCATATTTAGGCGGTTGGCTATTAAACAATCGGCTCACCAAGGATACGGAGTAAAATGACTTGTTGCTGGGTAACGGCTTCTATTCGTTTAGCAAGCCATTTTGCTAACCATACTCCAGCGGTCATAAATATCGTTGCAGTAAGAATAACTAAAGCTTCTCCAGTTAAAGATAGCTGAATGGAGAATACATGACCGACAGCCGCGCCAATAAACATCATGAATAATGGGGTAAGATAAACTAACGCTGCCGATTGCAAAATGCCCTTTTCTGGTAGACCGATTTCCACCACTTGCCCTGTAGAGACAGGCTTATCGGTCAGCAATTGCCACAATAGAGCTTTATTACCTATCGCTTTCGACACCATCCCCGTACCACAGCTTTTAACGGATGCGCACTGACTACAGCTGGTTTGTTGCTCACAGCTGAGCTCAATTTTATAACCGCGTGACAGAGGAACAACCTTAGTCACTGTAGCTAATGCCGTCATCATGGCAACACCTTTTCATCACGTATAGTAATAGATTGAGCAATCCGTTGTGCTGTCGCGGGAGGGATATCACCAAC
>SLFB01000334.1 GCA_007124475.1 Vibrio sp.
AAACGGGTGTCGGTTACCCTCAGCTCTCGGCGATCATTGAGTGTGCCGATGCTGCCCATGGTTTAGGCGGTCGTATCATCGGTGATGGTGGCTGCGCTTGTCCGGGCGATGTGGCGAAAGCTTTTGGCGGCGGCGCTGATTTTGTCATGCTAGGCGGTATGTTAGCCGGTCATGAAGAGGCGGGCGGTGAGCTGGTGGTGAAAGACGGCGAAACCTTTATGAAGTTCTATGGCATGTCGTCCAAGAGCGCCATGGAGAAGCACTCTGGCGGCGTAGCCGGTTACCGCGCTGCGGAAGGTAAAACCGTATTGTTACCATTTCGCGGCAGTGTCCACGGCACCATTCAAGACATCCTCGGCGGTGTGCGCTCAACTTGCACCTATGTAGGCGCGGCGGAACTTCGCGAGCTCACTAAGCGTACAACGTTTATCCGCGTGTTGGAGCAAGAGAATACGGTGTTTGGTAAAGAGAAGTAAGCCAATATTTCGAAAATAATGAACATAAAAAGAGCCGTTTCTAACGGCTCTTTTTATGTTTGATTAAGCAACATATAAGTTATGTGTATTCTCCCCAATGCAACTAACAACGTTGTTTAGCATGGATAGAGTCCGAAATATACTGACCATTGTAATTGACTTTTGTCTACAGGCCAAGAACGTTTGGGTATGCTTGACGAGCCGAGACCGCCTGTACGATCTGCGTCAGTACAGATAGGCTGGATAGTCCGCGTTTCTTGCAGGTTTCTACCAAAATATGCATCCGATTTTTTAACTTATCACCGCGTCTGAGGTGGTGCCAAAGCGAATTGGAGTTGATTACGCTTGATACTCTTTCATTGTTTCAACTAAGTTATCCAATGAAAATCCACGATATTCAATGTCATAACCTTTTAGATTTAACTTTTGCAAAAGGCAGTGAGATTTCTCTATTAATTTGGCCTCACTGTAACGTTTTTGCTGTCTCTTTACTTCGGCAATGAGTATTTTTTTATCTAAGTCATTAATAGCCACTATGTCGATTTCATTGTGACCTTTTGCATCCCAGTATCCACCAATCTTTCCGAACTGCTTTGATTCAACCAATATCGCGACGAACAGGCTCTCTAATTCCAGACCAGAGTACACAGTGAAATCTCGTTCAATATATCTTCGGATGTATTGGTAGTTCTCCATCTCAACAGCACTTTTGTTGGCATGAATGAATCGAAACCAAAAGTTTAGAAACGGATCGGAAATAGAGTAACGAATATCTCGTGAGTTCTCTTTAGAGCTAATCGGGCGCTTTTTGTTAATAACCTCAAAAACTTCATCAAGCTTTTCCAGATGAACACCGACACTCATACCTAAGAAGTTTTCAATTCGAGCACGGCTTGTATTGCCTTTTGATATCGCACCAAGAATATCGAAGTAAATTCGATGCTCTGAGCCAAAATCTTCAACGAGTCGATGAGTACCTTCTTTTATTAGTGGTGAAAACTCGGAGATTACCGCCTCAAATAGGTCATCGTTTTCAGCAGAAAATCGGGTTAACCACTCAAGGTATTTTGGTATTCCGCCAGACAGGCACCACCATCGAAGCATGTTTTCAGCATCAAATTGATCGTGATCTTTCATTACCTCGGCAATATAAGAAGGCTGCAAAGGTTGAATTTTAAAGAATCTATCATCACGATTGAATAGAGGTTCGTCTTTGCCTTTGAAAATTTTTGTCATCAAGCTGTAGAGGGAGCCACAACACACTAAGTGCATCATTGAGTCCCTCTTGTTTGCATCCCATAAATTTTGAATATCGGAGAATAGAGCAGGGTTGACGATGTCGATATCTTGAAACTCGTCAATGATGATGGTCAGAGGTTTTTGTTTTGTGTAATCCAACAAGAACTCGATGATATCTCGCAGTGATTGGGGCTGGAAAAACTTAACGCCAAGCTCACTATTGATGATTTCTGCGAATTCTGCCACTAAGGCGTTTTCACTCTTTCGGCTTATGAAAAGGTAAAGGAATTGGGTATTTTCTTGCTGAAAAGCTTCGTTTAAAAGACGGGTTTTACCTACGCGTCTTCTTCCAACCATTACGCTAAGTTGCCCCTTTGTTTTTACTATCTGCTCAGAAACCGTTTGTAGAGCTTTTAATTCTTTCTGACGGTTATAAAATTTTTTCATTGCGTTCCACTTTTTTCACGGACTAGCAATAGAATAGAGCACTAGCCCGTTACTGTAAATAAAATTACAGTAATATTAGTTACAGTAACTTTATTTACACTAAATCCCATACCATAAAGCAGTCGGACTCTGTTACCTTTTTCATTACCGACGAAATAGTTAAATGGCTTGAGTAATAAACCTCAAGCCATAGCCTGGCCAAGAGCAATAAAAAATGGCACGTTAAATAGGACATTGAAAGGAAAAGTAATGCCTAATGCCGCGGTGATCGACATCCCTGCATTGGCTTCGGGCAGACTCTCTTTCATCGCGGCCGGGACAGCGATATACGATGCGCTAGCTCCAAGTACCGCCATCAGCGTGATGCCGCCCGCGCTAAATCCAAGTAGCATGCCGAGCCCTGTGCCTGCTAACCCGCCAATCATCGGCATCAAAATAGCAAAGCTAATTAAAAACAGGCTGTTATCTCTAAGCGTTGCTAGTTGCTGGCCAGCAATTAAGCCCATTTTCAGAAGAAATAAGGCTAAAATAGCCGAGAAAAGGTCAATAAACAGTGGCGAAAGCTTGTGTACCGTGTCTCCCCCTACATAGCCAATCACTAAACTGCCGATCATCAATAGCAGGCTTGGATTGGCGAGGAGTTCTTTTTTAAGAAAGTGACGATTAATCAGCGATACACTGCCTTTGGCGAGTATTAAACCAACGATGATCGCTGGCATCTCCAATAACACGACAAACAGAGGGAAATAAGCTTCATACGGGATCTGCTTGGCTTCGAGTAGGGCAACCGCGACGGCATAAGTAGCGACACTGACCGAGCCATAGTGAGCTGCAATCGCACCGGCATTAATCTTATCTAACTGACCAAAATATCTCAGCAGTGGGTAAGCAATCAGAGGCAGCAACAAACCGAATGCCACCACAATCAAAGCCATCACAACTAAGCTGGCCGCGATATGTGCTTGTAAAGCAATACCGCCTTTAAGGCCTATCGCAATCATCAGTATCATACTGAGGGTTTTATACAGGTTATCTGGGAAAGGAATTTTTGCGCCCAGTAGCTGGCAGACAATACCTAGGATAAAAAAAGCGATCACCGCATCAAGCACCATGTTTAGTGCTCTCCTTGCTTGTTAAGCTGATGGTGTGCATTCTCGTTTTGCCAGAACGATTAAACGCGGTTTTAACCCCTTGGAATGCCGTATAACTTGTTAGTAAAGTAGCACAAACAAGAAAACTAAACGCGTTATGCCCGATGGACAAACCTAAATAGTAGAAGGTTACTAGCATCATCACTGTGGTCATTGGCAGTGCCATTGTACGAAATCTCATCACACTCTCCTGCAAATTTTTCAGCATGTTAGGCGGTTTTAATAATAGATAAAAATAGATAATTACTAACTTTTATATAGATAATGCTCTATATTATCTTGGTGAACTTGGTTGGAGGTGAGCAGTGGCATCGAGATTACACGCCCATATTGGCACGTTTCGCCAGCTAGAGATCTTATTAGCGGTTTATCATGGTGGAAGTATTACGGCTGCGGCAGACAGCTTGTTTTTAACTCAACCTACGGTTTCTATGCAGTTAAAAAAGCTTGCTGAGGCGATAGGCTTACCGCTTTATCAACAAGTTGGTAGAACACTTCGTTTTACCGATGCTGGATTAGCCACGGTAGAAACGGCGAAAAAAGTTCTCCAAAACTGTGAAGAATTGGACATGCGTCTGTCGCGTTTAAAAGGCATTGAGTCGGGAACGCTCAAATTAGCGGTGGTCACCACGGCAAAGTATTTTATTCCTCATTTACTTGGCCCTTTTTGTCAGCGCTACCCCGGCATCGATATTCAATTGACGATCGCCAACCGGCAGCAAGTGATGGAGCGCTGTGAGAATGGTGCCGATGATTTTTATGTGTTCAGTCATTTACCCGAAGGGTTAGAGCTGGACGTGATTGAATTTATGGC
>SLFB01000101.1 GCA_007124475.1 Vibrio sp.
CAATTTGCCCTTGATAAAATCAATCACAGCGGAAATTTTTTTAGGCATATGCTGACGGCTTGGATACACAGCATAAAACGGCATACTCTGATTGGCGTGCCAATCGGGTAATAATTGAATAAGTTGCCCATGACGAAATTCATCTTTGAGTAAATAAGTCGCCAAATAAGCAACGCCCCATCCCGCTACCGCTGCATCACGTACCGCTTCAGCAAGATCCACTGAATAATTTCCTGAAACTTGAACTGTCATTTTTTGTTGTGCTTTAGCAAAAGACCAACGGGTGTAATCTCTGTCCCAACTTCGATAAATCAAGCAATTATGATGTATTAAATCTTCTGGTGTATGTGGAGCACGATGGCGCAATAAATACTCTGGCGCGGCAACAACCAAAAAACGACAATCGGCTAAACGCTGAGCAATGTAACCTTGAGGTAATCGTTCATTGCTGGTAATCCATAAATCTAGGCCTTCTTGTAACATATCCACGCGATGATCAAATAAATGCACTTCAACTTGTAGCTCTGGATAACGCTGACGAAGTTCTTCCAAGGTTGGTAAGATATGCAATGTGCCAAAAGATTGTGATAATCCAAGGCGCAATAAGCCAGCTACCTCATCTCTCTGACTGTCAACTTCACATTGAGCTTCATCCACTAAACGCACCAATTGCTGGCAATGAATCGCAAAGCGTTGACCGGCATCCGTCAAAATAAGACTTCTCGTTGTCCGCTGTACTAATTTTAAGCCTAATGCTGCTTCTAACAGCGCCAGTTGCTTACTAACATGAGAGACCGATACTCCTAGCTGTTTGGCTGCTACAGTAAAGCTATGATGCTGTACTAAGGCGGCAAATATCACCATTTGCCCGGCACGATCTGCTAACACAAGTGACCCTTAAAACAAAAAGGGCTGTTTAAAAACAGCCCAAGTATTATCGTTAGTGATGATGCAGATTGATCTGCAACTCACTGTGCGAACGGCTAAAAAATAATTCTATCCGCTAAATGGCTGACGGCAACCGCAAAGTAATGAGAGCGATTCCAACGCATTAACACATTATAGTTGTTATACACTAAGTAAATCCGTCCACTTTCATCATCCGGCATGATTAACCAAGCTTTGATATCTTCTGACAATTGCGGTAAAGGCTTACCATCATAACGAGTAATACCGAGCTCGCTCCACTGCTGAAGGTACTTACCTTTCTCGGCCTGACGACCGGCTAATGTCAGATCAAAGTTAGCTGGAATTTTCACCTGACGCCCCCAGGTATAGCGATCATCCCATCCTGATTGACGTAGATAATTAGCCGTGGATGCAAAAACGTCCGCCTTGTTACCCCAAATATCTTTAATCCCATCGCCATCGCCATCGGCAGCAAATGACAAAAATGAGCTTGGCATAAACTGACATTGCCCCATTGCTCCAGCCCAAGAACCTTTCATATCTTCGACTGAGATATGACCTTGCTGCAAGATTTGTAAAGCCGCCATGGTTTCTTGACGGAAAAAGGCCTCTCGACGACCATCGTAAGCCATGGTGGATAACGCATCAATCACAGGGAAGTTACCGGTAAAGCTACCAAAGTTACTTTCTACTCCCCAAAGCGCAACGATAAATCTTGGTTGTACTCCGTATTCATTACCAATGCGCTGTAATTTATCATAATGTTTCGTGTACAAAGCTCTGGCTTGCTTCACTTTCCATTCTGGAACGGCACGTGGAATATACTCGTCAAGTGTTAAGCGTCGCTCTGGCTGATTACGATCTGCTGTGACCGCTCGTGGCCGATACTCGACGTTGGCAAATGCTTGCTCTAGTATCGGTTCGGAAATACCTTCCTCACGGGCTTGTTGCTTTAAACCTTCCAAATACTGCTCAAAACTGACGGTATTGGCCAGCAAGGGTGCCGACAAGGTCAACCCTAAAATAACTGACAATATTTTTCTCAAGATGCCCTCCTCAAGCGCTCTTAATCCTTATAGGCTAATCAAGACTATTGTGCTGTGCTTTTTGTTGCTTGTATACCTCTAGCAAATTTTCTTTTGGCGGCGGTAACTGCAAGAAAAAGCCGGTGTTTTTTAATTCAGCTTCAACCTTATCAATATCTACTCGTGCTAGTTTTCGATTGGCTAAATTTATCAACATCACAAAAATAGGTTTACCAAACGTAGCCAATAGCGTGTCAGGAACCTGTGAAAAATCATCTCGTTTCGGAAGATAAAGGTATGTTTCTTCTTTTTTGGGGCTTTTATAGATAGCGCAAAGCATATTAGCTCTCTTTTATTTATTGATCATTATTGATACCGGTGCAGCCGTTATTTTGCTCTAACTCTCTGCTTATCCTGCACAGCTTACCGGACAAATAAACACCTCGCCAGTAACCGCTCCTCAGTGTTAATAACGGAGATGGCGAGCTGAAAAAACACCGCGCATTCTGTTGCTGCTGTAATGAAACACCAAGTAACGCCCTCTCGCGGCGTATTTAGCACCAAGAGTACAGAAATTGCGAGTAAATCACCCATTTAACCACAAGATAACTTGCTGTCCCTTAACGCTGAATATAACATGATAGTCATCGTCTCTGATAACGCTAATTATTCTATAGCCGCGTGCTTTCTCATCTTACTTAAGATCTGAGATTCACTCGTTGACTTAGGTATCACACAAGCGTTACTAACCTTTATTGAGGTCAACGTTATCATGTCTAATATCACTGACCTAAAAGGCAGCAGCTTTACTTTATCTGTATTGCATCTTGCTGATCATCACGTTGCTACCGCGGTCGATTTTCTCAAACAAAAAGCCGAACAAGCCCCTGCCTTTTTTGCCAATGCACCTATAGTGCTAAATATTAATAAGGTGGCTGAAGAACTGGATTTTAATGCATTAAAGCAGGGAATTATCGAAGCAGGCTTTGTACCTGTTGGGGTAACGGGCTGTAAAGACAAACGTCGTCAACGTCTCGCACATGATGCTGGCTTAGCCGTGATGTCTGCTAGTCACTCCCCCAGCCAAGCTCCAGCAAATATTGCACCAACTAAGGTGGTGCATACTCCTATCCGCTCAGGACAACAGGTGTATGCTAAAGACGGTGATTTGGTCATTCTCAATCATGTCAGCCCTGGAGCTGAAGTAATTGCCGATGGCTCAATTCATATTCATGGCACATTAAGGGGGCGGGCAATAGCCGGCGCTAACGGACAAAAACAAGCCAAGATCATCTGCCATGATTTACAAGCTGAACTTGTCTCGATTGCAGGTAACTATTGGCTCAGCGAACAAATTGATAGTCAGTTTTGGCAAAGCAAAGTCATGCTAAGCTTAAACGAAGAATCACTCCATTTTGAACTATTATCGATTTAAATTCGAAAGGAAATTAACTACATGGCACGCATTATTGTTGTAACGTCAGGAAAAGGCGGCGTTGGAAAAACCACTTCCAGCGCTGCTATCGCTTCTGGATTGGCTTTAAAAGGAAAAAAAACCGCTGTAATCGACTTTGATATAGGGTTACGTAACCTTGATTTAATCATGGGCTGTGAACGTCGAGTGGTTTATGACTTCGTTAACGTACTGAATGGCGAAGCATCGCTCAATCAAGCCCTAATCAAAGATAAGCGTAATGATAATCTGTTTATTCTGCCCGCTTCACAAACTCGTGATAAAGATGCACTAACTAAAGAAGGGGTGCAACGAATTCTTAATGAATTAACCGAAATGGGGTTTGAGTTTATTATTTGCGACTCACCAGCAGGGATTGAACAAGGTGCTCTGATGGCACTGTATTATGCTGATGAAGCGATTATCACTACGAATCCTGAAGTGTCATCGGTACGCGATTCCGATCGAATTTTAGGCATTCTTGATTCAAAATCCATGCGTGCTGAACAAGGGTTATCACCGGTTAAGCAACATTTGTTACTGACTCGCTATAATCCAACTCGAGTAAGCCAAGGGGAAATGCTCAGTGTGCAGGATGTCGAAGAGATTTTGCATATTCCTTTAATTGGAGTAATCCCAGAAAGTCAGGCAGTACTTAATGCTTCTAATAAAGGGGTTCCAGTCATTTTTGATGAACAATCCGATGCAGGCCAAGCTTATGACGACACTGTAGCAAGA
>SLFB01000041.1 GCA_007124475.1 Vibrio sp.
AGCCAAACCACTTGGATCGGCAGGTAGGCGGCAAGCTAAGACGGTGTCTATTTCTTTTTAATAACCTAAACCATCAGCCAGTGCGGCCGTCAACATGATTCTTTAACTTAACAATACTGACTGATGGTCACTCGATTAAATATCCACTTGCAGGCAAGATACCGCGTGTAAATCATCACCTTTAATTTGTGGCTTAGTTTGTGCGCATTCTGCCGTGGCTTGTGGGCAACGAGTACGGAACACGCAACCCGATGGCGGGCTGATTGGTGACGGTAAATCGCCTTCTAACATCTGAATCGTCTTGCTACGCTCTTTTTCCGGATCAGGAATAGGCACTGCCGACATTAATGCTTTGGTATAAGGATGGAGCGGATTGGAGAAGAGAGCGTCCGACGTGCCCAGTTCAACCGCATTACCTAAATACATCACCAAAACCCGATCGGAGATATGTTTCACTACTGACAGATCATGAGCGATAAACACCAGAGACAAGCCCAGCTCTTTTTGCAACTGCTGCAATAAGTTAACCACCTGAGCCTGAATCGACACATCCAGTGCGGAAACCGGCTCATCACAGATGATCATTTTCGGATTTAAGATCAACGCCCGGGCAATGCCAATACGCTGACACTGACCGCCTGAAAATTCATGGGGATAACGGTTAATCACGTTTGGTAATAAACCCACTTTAGCCATCATCTCTTTGACGCGATCTTTCACTTCTTGTTTAGCAAGTTCTGGATGAAAGGTTTGCAGCGGCTCAGCGATAATATCGCCAACGGTCATGCGCGGATTGAGTGATGCTAATGGATCTTGGAAGATCATCTGAATATCTTTGCGGGTATTACGCCGCTTAACAGCATTCAGGCGGGTTAAATCTTGCCCTAACCACACCACTTGCCCTTCGGTTGCTTCGACTAGACCAATGATTGCCCGCGCAAAGGTCGATTTACCACAGCCAGACTCCCCCACGACGCCTAAGGTTTCCCCTTCGTACAAGCGTACATTCACTCCATCCACCGCTTTAAGTGTTGATGGTTTAGCCCATGGCCAAGGAGATTTAGCTGGAATGCTGAAATGCACTTTCAGATCTTGTACATCCAACAATAGATTTTTTTCAAGTTTCATTACTTCCATCCTTCCCAATCCGAAAAACAAGCCCGCTGACGATTGTCAGCAAAAGTCAGTAGCTGCGGCGCTTCACGTTTGCAGCGATCGGTTACCCGATGACACCGCTCTTGATAAGGACAACCCGGTGGTAAACGGAGTAGGTTTGGTGGATTACCTGGAATGGTCGGTAAAATTTCCCCTTCAATATCTAAACGTGGAATGGCTTTTAATAACCCTTCCGAATAAGGATGGCTTGGACGATAGAAAATATCATTAACACTGGCATACTCCATGGTACGCCCAGCATACATCACCAAAACTTTATCACATGAGCCAGCGACAACCCCTAAGTCATGGGTGATCATGATGATTGCGGTATTAAATTCTTTTTTCAGCTCATTGAGCAAGTCCATAATTTGCGCTTGTACCGTCACATCGAGTGCTGTGGTTGGCTCATCAGCAATGAGCAATTTGGGGCGACACAACAGCGCCATCGCAATCATCACCCGCTGACGCATGCCACCAGAAAATTCGTGTGGGTACATGGTAATACGTTTACGGGCTTCAGGAATTTTTACCGCTTCCAGCATGCGTACCGACTCTTCAAATGCCTGTGCTTTACTCATGCCTTTATGCAGCATTAAGACTTCCATTAGCTGATCACTGACCTTCATATAAGGGTTAAGCGAGGTCATTGGATCTTGGAAAATCATGGCAATTTGTTCAGCGCGCACTTTGTTCAATTCATGCTCAGGCAAGTTTAAAATCTCTCGTCCTTCAAATTTCGCGCTACCGCTAATCTTACCGTTTTTAGCCAATAGTCCCATTAAAGCAAATACGGTTTGCGATTTACCTGAGCCCGATTCACCCACAATGCCCAAGGTCTCACCTTGTTGCAATGAAAAGGTTAAATCATTCACGGCGGTCACTATCCCATCTCGAGTCGAGAACTCAACTCGCAGATCTTGAACTTCTAATAAATTCATTCTCTCTTCCTTAGCTAAATTGAGTTATCGATCTTTAGGATCGAGTGCATCACGCAGCCCATCACCAACATAGTTGAAACAGAACAAGGTGACGATCATAAATGCAGCAGGGAAAATCAACTGCCAAATAGCGACTTCCATGGTGTTCGCGCCTTCTTGCAGTAACGCGCCCCAACTGGTCATTGGCTCTTGAACCCCTAAACCAAGGAAAGAAAGGAAAGATTCGGTTAAGATCATCGCGGGTATCAATAGAGTCGAATAAACCGCAACAATCCCTAACACATTAGGTACGATGTGGCGCGTAATGATCCGCCATTGACTGACCCCACAAACATGAGCAGCTTCAATAAACTCTTTACTACGTAAACTTAACGTTTGCCCGCGAACAATCCGTGCCATATCCAGCCAAGCAATGGCACCGATGGCAACAAAGATCAGGACAATATTACGACCGAAAAACGTCACCAATACGATAACCAGAAACATAAATGGAATCGCATACAGAATTTCCAAAATACGCATCATCACACGGTCAGTACGGCCACCAATAAAGCCAGAAGCCGCGCCATATAAAGTACCAATCAGTACCGCAACAAACGCGCCCATAATGCCGACCATTAAGGAGATCCGGCCACCAATTAAGGTACGGACAAATAAATCTCGCCCTAAAGCGTCAGTACCAAACCAATGAGTTGCCGATGGGGCAGCATGCATGGCATACCAATCTGTCTCATCGTAACTAAAGTTGGCTAACATTGGCCCAAAGACCACTAATAAGGTAATAAAAATCAGCACACATAAGCTGGCCATCGCCGCTTTATTGCGCATAAAACGTTCGCGGGCATCTTGCCATAAGCTACGCCCTTCAATTTCTAGATTTTCAGTGAACTTTTCAATGGCTTGAATATGTTCTTGTTTTCTTAACATGTTTTCGCCCTCAAACTAGTAGCGAATTTTCGGGTCGATATAAGCCAGCAGAATATCGACAATCGCGTTAAATAAAATAAATAAGAAACCAATTAAAATGGTGATTCCCATCACTAGTGAATAGTCTCGGTTAAAGGCCGCATTGACAAATAAACGTCCAATTCCCGGTAAACCAAAAATGGTCTCAATCACCACTGAACCGGTAATAATACCGACAAACGCCGGCCCCATGTACGAGACCACGGGCAACAAAGCAGGTTTTAAAGCATGTTTAAACACGATGTAGCGATAGCTTAATCCCTTCGCTCGAGCAGTACGGATAAAGTTACTGTTTAGGGTTTCAATCATCGAGCCACGGGTAATACGCGCAAAGGTTGCCACATACAGCAATGACATGCCAATCACTGGTAGCGCCATGTACTGAAACGAGCCATCAAACCAGCCCCCGGCGGGAAACCAACCTAACTTAATCGAAAAGATGTAAATCAGTACCGGGGCAAGCACAAAGGACGGCATCACCACGCCTAACATCGCCGTTGACATAATGGTGTAGTCAATCCAAGTATTATGTTTTAACGCGGCAATCGTACCGATTGAGACGCCAAGTAAAATGGTTAACACAAATGCGGCGGCACCAATCTTGGCCGATACCGGTAATGAGCGAGCCACTAATTCATTAACGGTAAAATCTTTATATTTAAACGACGGGCCTAAATCACCGCGTAAGATATTGCCAAGGTAAGTGATGTACTGCACCGATACAGGCTTATCAAGGCCATATTTGGCATTGATATTGGCCATCACTTCCGGCGGTAAAGGGCGTTCGCTAGAAAATGGGTTACCTGGCGCGAAACGCATAAGAAAGAACGATAAGGTAATCAAAACCAACATGGTTGGAATCGCCTCAAATATCCTTTTTACGATGAATTTAAACATAAACTCACTCTTTCCAATTGTAATATCACCCAATAACGAACATCGATAGTCTGCTAACTACCGAGATTCTGCTATCGGTGAAGTGTAATAAAAATACCAACGACACTGCATGCACCGTTAGGTACATGCAGGTCGAACAACGGCGGTTTAACCGCTCAAATTA
>SLFB01000191.1 GCA_007124475.1 Vibrio sp.
AACTTAGAGCTGCAGTTAGACAGGAGGATAAGTTAACCGCTAAAACAAACTCTGTATGAGGAGTTATGAGTTACGCAATGCCGCAATCCGTTTATCTAATGGCGGGTGACTCATTAATAACTCTGTCACAGTACGCTTACCATTAATACCAAACGCCATCATCGAACCTTCAAGCTGCGACTCGTGACTCATTTTCAAACGCTCTAAAGCGGCAATCATTTTGTGTTTACCGACCAACTGAGCCGCCCCTGCATCAGCATGAAACTCACGATGACGGCTGTACCACATAGTGATAAAACTGGCTAAGAAACCAAATACCAATTCAAGAGCAATGGAAACACCAAAATAGACCATGGTGTTACTGCCCTCGCCCTCATCTGAATTTCGCGAAGCGACAATATTGGCGATAAAGCGTGACAGGAAAATAACGAAAGTGTTCACAACGCCCTGCATTAATGTCATGGTCACCATATCACCATTCGCAATATGACTAACTTCATGGGCCAATACGGCTTCCGCTTCATCACGAGTCATATTATGTAATAGACCCGTCGATACTGCGACGAGAGAGTCATTACGCTTTGCGCCTGTAGCAAAAGCGTTCATATCTGGCGCATCATAAATAGCCACCGTTGGCATTCCGATACCCGCTTGCTGCGCTTGACGGCTGACGGTTTGTAATAACCAATGCTCAAGTTCATTGCGTGGTGATTCGATAACACGAGCACCTACCGAGCGCAGAGCCATACTCTTTGACATCAGAAGTGAAATAAATGAACCACCAAAACCAAATACTGCTGCTAGCACTAACAAACCAGACAAACTGCCGTGTTGTATACCCGTTACTGCATAAACAATATTCAGAACAACGCTGAGCACTAGCACTACCGCTAGGTTGGTTGCTAAGAATAAAAATACTCGTTTCATTACTTCTCTCCGAATAGGATGTTTTAATTAATTGTACCGATGATACCGTTCATATATCAGCCAACTTTTACTTTTATATAGAGATAGTGTTATCGATTTAATATTCAAGGTTAAGTGCTAAATTGCAACATTTAATGTCCGAGAAATTAACCAACAGATCCGATCTGTAAAAAGTTAGACTTTGGTCTTATTGAGACGCGTAGTTAAAGCGATTAGATTGATCTAAGTCAATAGGTAAACGCAATCTATTTGCGTATTTAGGTAGAAAGCAGATTATGTCATCACTTAATAAGGAAATGACCATGACCGAAGTCAACAGCTACCAAATGGCAATTGATTTATTATGTTGTCATCTAGGACTAACCGTTGAAGAAGCAAAACAACAATTAGGCATTACCACTCAGCCAACCATGCAACCCCCAGTGAGTGATATCCAACAATCGCTACTCGGTTTATCACAAGATAAATAGTCACCGTTCTCAAAAAAGCCGCCAATCGATTCAATTCGAATAGCGGCTTTTTGTGTTTATTGTACTGCGACGTTAAACGTTAGCTTGCCACTCACTGCGCAAGCTCTTCGCCGCTAATACCAAGTTGGTCAATGCGGCTTCAACTTCCGGCCAATTACGCGTTTTTAAACCACAGTCTGGATTCACCCACAAACGTTCTACGGGGATTTTTTCTGCGGCTTTACGCAGTAAATCTTCTATCCATTGTTGTGCAGGGATGTTGGGTGAATGAATATCATACACACCAGGGCCAATGGCATTGGGATAACTAAATTCCTCAAACGCTCTAAGTAGCTCCATATTTGATCGTGACGTTTCGATAGTGATGTTGGCAGACACCGCAATAAAAGATACCTGGATGTCCAAACTATCTCGCTAATCTGTCAGTGAGACAACTGCCAATTATTCAACTTGTTTATTATTTAAATTCATGTTGATTATCACTTGATTGAGCATGAATCAACCCAAATAGCCATCTAGATGTTTACAGCTCCAAAAAAAACACGTAACTTAACCAGTGACAGATAGGTATACCCAAACAACTTGGAGTTGCAAGTAGATGGCAACTGAGCTCATTCCCGTGAGCATAGACAGACTATGTGATAGGGGTGAACGAACGTAGCCACCCCCCTGCAACTTCAAGTAGGAAGGCTATAGATAGATAAAAAGATGACGGTGACGCATGATAGAACTAAAACATTTAAAAACCTTAGTGTCCCTTCGCGAGACAGGCTCACTCACGGCTACGGCAACCAGTCTCCACTTAACACAATCGGCTCTTTCTCATCAAATTAAAGACCTTGAAGCGCGGATCGGTGGTCAACTGTTCTTGCGTAAGACTCGCCCAGTACGCTTTACTTCTGAAGGAGAAATACTTCTGAAAGTCGCTGATGAAGTATTACCTAAACTGGCACAAGCTGAAAATGAACTGGCTGGCTTGAAGGAAGACGTCAATGGCCGATTACACATGGCGATTGAGTGCCATTCATGCTTTCAATGGCTGATGCCCGCATTACGCGAATATCAAGTCGCCTGGCCAAGTGTCAGTTTAGATTTCTCGTCCGGATTTGGTTTTGAGCCACTGTCTGCTCTGCTTGCTGGAGAGCTGGATTTGGTGATTACCTCAGATGTTTTGCCTCGTGCAGAAGTGCATTATGAGCCGCTGTTTGATTTTGAAATGCGGTTAATTACCGCCACAAATCATCCGCTGGCTGACAAAACATGCATTAGTCCGCAAGATCTCGCGGATCAAACCCTATTAAGCTATCCAGTGCAAAAACAGCGGCTAGATGTTGTGAAGCACTTTTTACAGCCTGCTGGAATTGAACCCGCAAAATGGAAACAAGCGGATAATACTTTAATGTTGGTACAGATGGTGGCAGCCGGTTTAGGAGTGGCAGCTTTGCCAAATTGGGCAATCAATGAGTTTTCACGCCAAGGGCTAATCACAAGTAAGCCTTTTGGTGACGGCTTAAAACGCAGACTGTTTGCGGCCACTCGTAATAGCGAAAAAAATAAACATTATCTTCAAGCCTTTTTTGCTATTGCCCGTCAACAATGCAAAAACCACCTAGAGGGGATCAAGGTGGTTTAATAATCAGTCTGCTGTGACTAAAACGCTTTAAACTGGTTGGTCAGAGGGTCGTATCTAAAGCCTAAGTTACGTAACTTACCAACCACATGTTCTTCGTTCATCTCATACATGGAAACCAACTCACCCAAACTATCACATTCAAGGCGCAGCTTCTCATTCACAATTCCGAGCAAAATCGCATCATCAAGACGGCTCACATTACTTAAATCCATTCTCAAACTCCTCTCGTGACCACCTCTTCTAAGCGTAGTCACTATTTATAAAATAGGAAGTGAGCCGTATCGCGAAATAAATCAATTATACCCAAACAACTTGGAGTTGCAGGTAAGCGGCAAGAGAGTGACAAATTTGTCTGGAACAAATTTGAACAGCCGTAGGCTGGCCTTTGGTGAGAGCCACGGATGGCTCTCATAATTCCCATGAGCATAGATAGACTATGTGATTGGGGCGAACGAACGTAGCCAACACCCCTGTAGCTTCAAGTCGGAAGGGTATATAGGTAAAGATGATGAAAGCCAGCAGCTGCGACTAAAACTAAGCATTGAGCAAGTAATAGTTGGCCTTTTGCTACCGGTTTAACCAACAATAAATGCCAGCTCCATACAAGAATACCGATAATCAATGATGAAAAGCTGAGCAATAACGGTTGCATAAGCTGAGATAATGCAGCTTGATCCAACTGGTAAGTATAAGGGACAAGGCACAAGGTCATTAGCATCGCGGAAACAATACCCAATACAGGCAAAAGACGATGAAATGCCTGTAAACGTGAACGCGCTTGAACTAAGAGTAGATGGCCTAATATCGCTCCAAGAAGAAAGACCTGGCTAATTAAAGAGAGCGAACCACTCCAACTTAACGCATCAGCGGCAAGTACAGCCACAAACGCTAATGCTAAACCGTTAGCTAAGTAGAGAGCCCATAATGGCCCCTCTTGACGAGTTTTTTTAGTTTGCACTTGAGAATAAAAATAGATCAAAGCAAACACCACTAAAAATGCCTCGATTTTTAAAGAGGCAACCGCAAGCCATAAAATCGCCAATACTGGCAATACCTTATGAATTCGTCCTCGCTGCCCTGGG
>SLFB01000256.1 GCA_007124475.1 Vibrio sp.
AATAAATAATGGAGATACATGGGTTCGGTTTAGCTATGATGAATCCAATTCTCGTTATCTAAAGCAGACCAGTTCTGGAGATAACACGTGGTACTTTGGTAAGGTGTATGAGCGCAATGAATTAGCTTCTGGAGATATTCAACACAAGCAATTCATTTATGCAAACGACTTACTCGTTGCCGTCAATATTAACACGGTTAAAACAGATGGATTAGGTAGTTTTGTTTCGGTAGATCGTCAAATTCGTTATAGCCATGCTGATGCATTAAAGTCTATTGATATGGTAACAGATATGTGGGGAAGTGTTGTCGAACGAACACTTTATGACCCTTGGGGAAAAGTTAGACCGTTTGAGTGGAAACCGACACAAGGTACTATTTTACAAAGTGTTATGTTCAATCGTACATATACGGGGCATGAAAGCATTGATGAAGTAAATCTTATTCATATGAATGGTCGACTTTATGACCCATCGATCGCTCGCTTTATTAGTGCAGACATTTTCATTCAAGAACCAGATAATAGCCAATCTTTCAATAGGTATAGTTATGTACTAAATAACCCATTGAAGTATAACGACCCATCAGGCCATTTCTTTAAACGTATAGGAAAAGAACTCAATCGGCAGTGGAAAGATATTGACAGGTTTATTGATAAAAACAAAACAGCCTTGACGATTGCTACAGGCATAGTCATTACTGTTTATACTGGTGGGGCATATGCTGGAGTATTAGCAAAATCCGGAGGTGGTTATTTTACAGCTGGCAGTGCACTGAATACCCTTACAGCAAGCACTTTGGCTGGAGCGACTGGCGGGGCTTATTCGGGAAGAATTCTTACTAACAGTTGGGATGGAGCACTGAAAGGTGCATCTGTGGGTGCGATTACAGGCGCTATCGGTGCGTACAATGGTTTAACCCCTACTAAAAATTGGTTTGACGCCGCTCGTAAAGTGACGCTATCTGCCTCAGGAGGCTGTGCAACAGGTAAAATCGTCGGCAGCTCATGCAGCAATGGCGCTAAATTCGCCGCTTTATCTCAAGCCGTTATATTAAGTTTTGAATATATGAAAAACGCGACGGATAGTTATAAGCTACGTTCATGTAAAGGTGGACATTCAACTTGTGAATACAATAAGAATGGTGAACTACTGACGGATGGAACTCGTGGCCATAAACAGATCCCGGGAACAACCCCTGGTGAGGGTAGTTGGTTTACAGATGGGGGTATGGCCGCAGAAGGTTCAGGCCAACATGTGTACAGGGAAGATGGTCTAGTGGGACGTTTTGTTAATAAAGTATCAAAAGTACATGACTACTTTAATTCTGATGTCTCTAAACTATTTGGATTCCAAGGTTACGATGCTTCAACAGGCTTATGGTTACAAGGAACAAACTCCTATAACCATTACTTCCAAGCTTATAGTTTCGTTGGCATGTTACCGGCTGCAATCTATACAGGTGCTGCTTTGGTTGCTCCTTACCCGTTGTATCCATACTCTCAGCTCAACAAAAATTAGTGTAGATCCTATGAGCATTGTTTAATTCATATTCATTTCAACATCCCCGCGAAGGCGGGGATCCATTCTGCAACAGACGCCAAGTGGTTGAGTGAGCACCCAACTCCCCAACCCCTTTAATCCACTCATTAGGCAATGGCAGTCACATTAACTAACACTCCACATAGATTTCCGACTACGCAGGAATGACGGTGTATAAACGTGGCTAAATCGGAATAACGCCGGTTTTAATTCTTCTTCCTAAAAGGAATTGGGTACAGCGTTAAGTGGTTCGTTCTGTGATTATTTCACTGCTGACTTTCGTTTCACTGATGTGTGATAACCACAGCGTTAACTAACACTAGGTATGGATTCCCGCCTACGCGGGAATGACGGTGGTGGGTGCCGGTGTATAAACGTGGCTGAGCAGCAATAACGGAGGCTGGGATCGGTAATATAAATCGAACTGAGTGGCAATGACGGGGTTGGTTTCGGAATATAAACGTGAGTAAATCGAACTACGGTGGTTTTAATTCCCCTCTGGAGGGGTGCCCATAGGGCGGGGTGGGTGCCGAACGAACCAGATATGATGAAGTTTAAGGCTCTAAGATAAACGCCCAACTCACCATTGTCATCCCCACCCTCTTTCGTCATCCCCGCGCAGGCGGGGATCCAGGTTTTAGGTTTGCCTTCTAATCAAGACTTCACACCGTATAAATTTTCATAACAGTGATTGGTTGCTTCGATATAGCCCTCGACACTGCCACAGTCAAAACGTTGGCCTTTGAACTTATATGCCAATACACAACCCGCTTTGGCTTGTTTTAACAATGCGTCAGTAATTTGAATCTCACCAGCTTTACCTGGCTCCGTTTGCTCAATCAGTTCAAAAATATCAGGAGTCAAAATATAACGGCCAATGATCGCGAGATTACTCGGTGCAGTACCTGGCTCTGGTTTCTCAACCATGGTATCAACACGATAAATATCGTCTTTGATCATTTCACCAGCAATCACGCCATACTTATGAGTTTCATCTTCAGGGACGTCTTGCACCGCAATAATTGAGCAACGAAACTGGTTATCCGACATTCCGCAGCTAATTTATGAATAAACTGCCTCATAGAATCTACCGAGTAATTTGAGTAGTTGTGTTTGGTGATCTTGAAGTCCAGTGATGAACCGTTGGCCGTTAATCTCTAACGTATCAATGCCTTCGAACTGCAAGAAGACCCAACGTGCCGTCGGTTTTGCTGTCGTCTTGTTCTTTACCATACCTGGGAAGAACGCTTCGGTTTGTGCGAGTTGCTCTCTGATTTTGAGTAGCCATGACCGATAGCGCTTAATTGCTCTGGCTCTAGCGCAAGCAGTGCTTGTTTTGCGAGCTTGATGGTCATGGATACACGGGTAATGAACTTTTGATTTTGCTCATCTAGCGAGGAGATGCTTTCTTCGGTGTACAAGGCAGCATCAGCGATAAAGTAACGACTATTTTGCGCGGCTTTTAGGCAATGTATGTGTCTTTTAGTCACTTCAGCGAATGCCTTGGCATCATTGGTGTTACCACTCAGTGCTTGCATGTAACCTGCTTGGCTTTCACAGATGAGTTCAAGCACCACTTGGTTAAGCTCTGGCCAATGATCCCGACTGTAGCCTCTTACAAGCTTAATCACGTTGGTGTTTTCATCTTGTGCATAACTCACCATCAACGTGAAAGCTAGTGATATCAAGATGAACAGAATCGGTGGTCAAGCCCAGTTTATCAACAACACGCTCAGCAATAACCTGATAGAGCGCAGAGACATCGGCTTCGTATAGAGCATCTAAGGTGCGGCCTAGTACATCATCGGTAAGGTGAAAACTGTCGTTCGCGGTCAAGATGGTGTCGTGGTTTTTATGAAAAACTGATCGCCAGATCACGCTATTTAAATTCTGGAATTAGCTGCGGAATGACGGATATTACAAAAACTAAACAAGTGGCTGATTTAGCTCAACGATGCTGACATCTTGTTTACCGTAACGCTTTCTAATAAAGCTAGTAATTCGCCAAATATAGCTTAAGGCTATGAGGTAAGTAAGAAACAATAACAAAAACGAATAAAACATTGTCGCTTCACTCAATTGTATCAACTCACCATAAAGCCCAAAACCAGCCAACACTGATGCCATACCACAAATAAAACATAAGGTTTGACGTGAGCTAAACCCCAAACGTTGACAAATATGATGTAAGTGTTCTCGATCAGGCTTAAATGGAGAGCGTCCTTGCCGCATACGGCGAATCATAACTGCCGCCATATCCATCAAAGGAATGGCAATTAGCCATAAAGCGGTCACCGGGCGTAAAAGAGGCTGAGCACTAACTTGACTAATATTGAGTAGAATCCAAATCACAGTAAAACCAATCATCATACTACCAGCATCACCCATAAATACTTTGCGCTGACGACCTAAAATACCTAAGTTCATAAAAATATACGGCAACATGATAACCATCATCACCAGACAGAAATAAGCAAAATCAAACTGACCATCCACGAGTAGAACCAATGCTAATGCACCAAAGGTGACCATTGATAACCCACCCAATAAACCGTCAATCCCATCGACAAT
>SLFB01000139.1 GCA_007124475.1 Vibrio sp.
CTTGCAGGATCAAGCACCATAAACTCTGTTTTACCATCCAACAGAGCCGATAATGTTGCCGCGTTTACATTTGGTTTCGGCTGTTGCAGATAAGCAACCGCATCTTGTCGCTGATTGTCCCAACTCATATAACCTTGGCTGGTCATCAAAGCCATCGCACCAATACGAACAGCATCGGCTTGGTGCCTTCTTCCTTCACCATCAATCACTGTGATGGGAGCAGAGCGAATTTCACCACTCGCAATAATCTCTTCTTGCATTGCCTGCCATAAACCTACCAATTGTTTCATTGAAGGTAAGGCTTGCGCTGCAACAACTTGCTCAATCATAGATGAAAAGTTCTGGCTATCAACCCCAGTGACCGAACCACTCAGTGTCGCTTGTAATTCTTTTGCATTTTGGCGCACGACACCAAACATTTCACCTAAACTGCCGGTTTCTAGACGTAATTGCTCTTCCAAGCGCGCCAAGCGGTTCTCATTCGCCCCAAAACGTTCTGACAATCGGTCCGCTTGCGCCTGTAAATCGTCACGTTGAGCTAACAACGCTTTTTTATGCGCACGCAACTGCTGTTCAGTCTGTTTAAAATTGGCTTCGCGCTGAATATTATGGCTACGTTGCACACGACTTTCATCCTGTGCTTGAGTTGTTAGCTCTGTCATACCATGAGCGGGAGAAAGCAAAGCCAAGCTCAATCCAATCGCCGTGAAGCTATGTTTCATAGACATTATTTAGCCTCCACAGGTGTCAAGGATACCGGTAAGTAAAGCAGAGTTGGCGCTATTTGTTGATACGCAAGTTGATAAGCCGTATCAATATCAGATTTAGCGCTGATAGGTAAAGATTGCCATTGTTTTTGCTGTTGATCCCAAGACCAATACTGTGAACCGTTGCGGTTCCGAGCCAATAACGACACACGGCCTAAATAAAGAATATCCGCTTCAATAACATCGTTATCCGCTAATGTGATGGCTTGTTGATAGACTCCAAGTTTACTGCCGTAATCCATTTCAATTTGATAAGCCTCAAGAATACGACGATATTTTTCCGCATCACTCACATCAGAACGCGGCATTAAGGCTTTAAGACGTTCTAGGCGTTCTTGACGAGCTGCTAATCGGATTGGCTTATCTTGCTCAATGATCACCTCAAGACCATCGATCATACGATACATCAAAGGAACGATTCCTTGGCGAGTTTGATGGACTTCGACGATTTGAGCATCGAGACTAACCATTTCTTGTTCTTGGTTAGCAACCAGTGCACTTAAGTGATCTCGATAAGTAGCAAGGTTGTTAACTTCTTCTTGTAGTTGTTCAATTTCCGCTTGCAACGCAAGGGCAGCCTCAGAGCTACGATCAATCTGCTGCTGGCTAATCGCTGAGGCACGGTTGGTGCTATCTTGAATGGATTTTGCTTCATCAAGCGCTGATGCATAACTGGACGTTATGCTAAGGGCTGAAAAAAGAAATAGACCGGGTTTAATGAGGTTCATCGTTTTATTCAATTACTGCAAAGGAATGGCCAACATGTTATTGATAAAAGCTCTCATTATCAACTGTATTTTACCGGCAATCCTGACTAAAGCACCACAACTCGTGTAAACAATGTAAAGAAAATAATAAGTGACGATAAAAACACCGCATTAAGATGATGAAATTTAACCGCTATTGAATTTCAATTGATGTTTCATGCTGAGTAAAACGTAAAATATGCTTAGGAATATCCGCGAGTGTCACCACCTCCTGTACTGCCCCAAGGTTAATGGCTTCTTTAGGCATGCCAAATACAATACAGCTGGCTTCATCTTGAGCTAAGGTCGAAGCACCTTGATCAAACATTTGTTTTAATCCTCGAGCTCCATCATCCCCCATCCCCGTCATAATAATGCCAAGAGCATTACTCCCCGCCTGCTGAGCTGCAGAACGAAATAAAACATCCACAGCCGGTTTATGCCGATTAACCAAAGGCCCATCAAATACTTCAATTTTATATTGTGCGCCGCTACGTAATAATTTTGTATGCTTGCCACCAGGGGCAATCAATGCAACTCCTGGTAATACTCGATCACCACTTTTTGCTTCAGTAACGGTCATCTGACTTAATCCATTTAACCGCTCGGCAAACATGGCGGTAAATTTTTCTGGCATATGTTGAACAATAACAATACCTGGAGCATGCTTTGGAAGATGGGTTAATACATACTCTAATGCTTGAGTTCCTCCGGTTGAAGTGCCAATGACGATGATTTTTTCTGTGCTAAGCAATGCATTCATCTTAACTGCAGTCGGATTGACTTTAGGTAACATTTTTTGGGTTGCCGAAGGCTTGCTTGAAACCCTTGTTGTCATCGGAATCAAGTTTTTCACTTTTGCTTTTGCAGCACCTCTAACAGCCTGTAACACTTGATTAGCACTATCTTCTAAAAAGTCTTTTAAGCCCATTTTAGGTTTGGTGATGATGCTAACGGCACCAGCATGAAGGGCTTCCATGGTAACTTGAGCCCCCTGCTCAGTTAACGTTGAGCAAATAATAACCGGAGTGGGACGTTCAGCCATTATTTTTTTTAAAAAAGTGATGCCATCCATACGTGGCATTTCTAGATCTAAAATAATCACATCTGGCCAATCTTTTTCCATTCTTTTCATTGCAAAAAGAGGATCAGCCGCTGGTGGAAGTAGCTCGATATCAGTCTGCGTGGTCAGTATTTGAGTTAATACTTGTCGAACCACAGCTGAGTCATCAACAATAAGAACTTTTATTTTATTATTATTCATCTGCCTTTCCGACTTTCAGCCACCTTGTACTTATGTGGTTTACGTTTATTAATCAATCTTTTGATAAATTGAAGGACTAATCAACTTCAGTGGCGCTTTAATTGATTGTAGTGTTTCAGCATGACCAATCAGTAAATAGCCCCCGACATTAAGTTGACGCTGAATATTATCAATGACTCGTTGCTTGGATGCGGCATCAAAATAAATCATCACATTACGCAATAAAATCAGATCAAAATGGCCAAAACGAGCCAAGCTATCTTGTAAATTTGCTTGGTGAAATTTGACTTTTTCACGCAAGGAACGAACGACTTTAAAAGTATTCGCTTTCTCTCCAATACCTTTTCGGCAATATTTTTGTAAATAAGGCAATGGGATATTATTACTGCGCAGCAAAGGATAAGTACCACTACTAGCCTGAGCCAGAACTCGACTATTGATATCCGTGGCCACAATTTCCCAAGGTCGGTGATAATGATCCATACACAGCATGGCAAGAGAATAAGCTTCTTCTCCAGAAGAACTCGCTGCGCTCCAACATCGTAGTGGTGGCGAGTGGTATTCAGTTAAGATACGTTGCTGGATAAAAGAAAAATGCCCTTCTTCACGAAAAAAGTACGTTTCATTAGTGGTTAATAAGTCAATAACTGCCTGCTGTTCGTTCTTTTGCTCACTGGTTTCTGCTGCTAAAGCAAAATAATCAAAATATTGCTCAAAGCTGTTGAAGCCCTGTTGCTGCAAACGAAGATGTAACCGCCCAATCACTAAAGATTTTTTGGTCACACTCAAAGAAATCCCAGCTTTTTCATACAACCAATGCTGATAACGAGCAAAAGTCTGATCCGATAACTGAGGTTGGCAATCGGTATAAGCTGACGCAAGAAAAGACATAATACATACCCTACTGTTGAGCGATACCTCTTGCCAGCTGATCAACCATAGCAAGTTCATCCACCGATAAAACTTTGTCTTCCGCCAAGATGATGACAAAGTTATCCTGTAACTCCGCCATCGCTCTAATAAAATCTGTCCGGATCTGGCAGCTAAAAGAAGGCGCAGCACGGATATTCGCTACGGGAATGTCAATCACTTCCGACACGCTATCAACTAAAACGCCTAAGTCCTGCTTTTGTTCTTCACCATAGACTTCAATAATAACAATACAGCTACGCTTAGTGACTGGACTCGCCTGCTGTTGAAAACGATGAGCTAGATTAATGACCGGTACTACCTCACCCCTCAGATTTATAACTCCTTGAATAAATTTTGGTACACGAGGAATCGGAGTTACTTTTCCATATTCAAGGATCTCTTTAACATTCAATATAGCGAATGCATACATCTCACCATTTAATAAGAAGGTTAAATACTGTTGATCATTGAGATTAGCAACCGTATTAGACATCGCTGATTGTGCCATCATATAAGCCTCCTAAAATCTTACATAGTCAGCTTCGTCGTCATCATGAAGCACTTGGGGTGAGTTTTTGACGACTTTATCTGCCAAAGGCTTACGATCTGGGTTAATTTTGTTCTGCTCATTGGTTTTAAAGAAAGTCATCAACTGTTGCAACTGTTGCGCTTGACTGCTCATTTCTTCCGATGTTGAGGCTAACTCCTCCGATGCAGAAGCACTTTGCTGCGTCACGCTGTTCAACTGCTCCATTGCTTGGTTAATCTGTGAAGCGCCTGTGGCCTGCTCCATCGATGCGGCATTAATTTCTTGTACCAAATCAGCGGTTTTTTGAATTGACGGGACGATTTCTTGCAACAGACTGCCAGCTTGCTCAGCTAACGCCACACTATTTTTTGCTACTTCGCCTATTTCTTGAGAAGCAACTTGGCTACGCTCGGCTAGTTTGCGAACTTCTGCAGCAACCACCGCAAATCCTTTACCATGATCACCCGCGCGAGCCGCTTCAATGGCTGCATTGAGTGCCAATAAATTGGTTTGGTAAGCAATATCATCAATAATACTGATCTTCTCCGCAATCGACTTCATTGCTAAGACAGTTTCAGATACCGCATCACCACCTTCTTGCGCTTCATTGGCGGCTTTACTGGCAATTCCATTAGTAACTTTAGCGTTTTCGGTATTTTGGGCAATAGAAGCAGACATCTGCTCAACAGACGACGTGGTTTCTTCCACACTAGCGGCTTGTTCACTGGCTCCTTGACTTAAATTTTGTGCGGTTGCGGATACTTCTTCAGAAGCTGAAGCGAGAGCATTACTTGCCCCATTCACTTCACCAACAATACTGGATAATTTCCGAACCATTTGCTGCATGGAATCGAGCAGACGCCCCATTTCATCTTTACTTGTGGCTTCTATTTTTGCCGTTAAATCTCCTTCAGAAAGTCGCTGAGAAAGTTCAACCGCTCTTTCCAATGGACCACAAATGCCACGAATAAGAGCAATACCAAAACTAATTGCTATCAATAATCCGGCAGCTATAGAAGCAATGGAAACCATACGCAGCGTATCATAAAGTACCACTTCTCGATCGTATTCTGCCGCCGCTTCATCAATTTGTAATACCACCAGTTGATCTAATGCCTGGGCAACAGGAGGATATAATGGACGCACCTTCTGCAAAGCAAGTTCTGTCGCTCGGTCAATATCATTTGCTCGCAGTGCTTCTAGCGATGGTAGTACTGCTTGACTAATAAAATGCTGAAAACCTTTTTCAAACTCATCCACTAGCCGAGCTTCTTCTGGCGTCAAATAGGTGGTGATATATTGAGCCCAGATATTCTCAATTTGCTTGAGATTATTTTCAACATTATTTGCTTGCACTAATGTATTACCGTCACCAGGGTATAGCTGGGCAAAAGCCATCGCAATCCGGTTTTCCAAAATAAGAACTTTAATATTGTTTAATTGACCGATGGGAACCGTTCGGTCCAGATAAACCGTTCTTAGTCCATCTACCATTTTACTCATGCCGTATAAGCCAGCTGAACCTACACCGATGAGTAACACTCCTAACAAGCCAATCAATAAACTGAGCTTAATTTTGACTGATAAATCCTTAAACATTGCCAGTTTCCTTATAGCGGTGACGCGCAGTATGCGCATTATCTAATACCTGATTTTCTTTGATGTTAATGCAGTGCAAACTGCTGCGATTCTTGTTGAATCATCTGCTGAGTTAAGCCTGGAATATCCAAAATTAGGGCAATATCCCCATTACCTAAAATCGTGGAACCACTAATACCACGAATATTCTCAAAAATTGGCCCAAGTGGCTTGATCACGGTTTGCAATTCACCGAGTAGCCGGTCAACCACTAAACCTGCTGTTTGACCACCTGTTTGTACCACCACCACATTCTGTCTACGCGGTGCCGGATGGTTTAAATGGAACTGCTTCCGTAGATCAATCAGGGGTAGCACATTGCCACGTAAATTGAGATGGCTATTGACTTTGCTCCCTTGCCTGGTAACTGGATGATGCAACTCAACACATTCTTTAACCGCATCTAAAGGCACCACAAACTCTTCATTACCCACTTCAATTAGGAAACCATCTATAATAGCCAGTGTTAATGGCAACATGAGACGAACCGTAGTACCAACGGTCAGTTCACTATCAATTTCTACCCGTCCTCGCAACTCATTGATGTTTCTACGAACTACATCCACGCCAACCCCACGACCTGAGAGGTTAGACACTTCTTGCGCCATTGAAAAACCCGGCTCAAAAATCAGCTGATAAATCTCCTCTCGACTCAAAACCGCATGCTCATCAATTAGTCCTTTTTCTATCGCTTTTAAACGCAACTTTTCAGCATCGAGGCCTCTGCCGTTGTCTGTGATCTCAATGACAATATTTCCGGAATCGTGGTAGGCGTTGAGTGTAATCTTACCAACACGCTCTTTATCTTGTTGTTGCCTAAGATCTGGCATTTCAATTCCATGATCCATCGCATTGCGTACAAGATGCATCAGCGGATCGCCAATTTTCTCAACCACTGACTTATCAAGTTCAGTGTCACCGCCACGAATGTCTAGTTGTATTTCTTTATTCAACTCTTTAGCGACATCGCGCACAACTCGTTGGAAACGAATAAATGTACTACCAATCGGTACCATTCTTAACTTTAATGCAGCATCTCTGACTTCTTCTAATAAACCATTGAGTCGAGAAACGGACTCTTGCATTGCGCTATCCGCTTGACTGCTGGCTTGTAAAGCGCAGCCAGCTCCAGCGGTAACCAACTCACCAATTAGGTTAATTAATGTATCGAGTTTTTCAGCATCAACTCGTAAGCTTTTCTGCTCACGATTTGCCGTTTCATTCACTGGGGCTTTAACCGTTTCACTGCGCGTTTTATCCGGTTGACTTTCAGGTTGAGCTTGCACATTTGTCGACGCTGCCTCTGCTAATGTTTCAACCAACACTTCTTCGGCTTCAACGAATGTTTCTGCAACGGGCATACCTTCACAGCCACATGCTTTAAAGTGTTCAAGATTGTTGATGCTCTTTTGCTGTAACTCTTCAATTAATAACGGTTCATATTGATTGGTAGAAAATAAATAAACCTCACCCTCATCGCGAATAAACTCAAAAACAGCCAAAATTTCATCATCTTGAGCTTCGCTATTGATAGCGATTTGCCAACTCAAGTAACAGTTTTCTGCGTCAAAGTCCGTCCATTCTTGTGGTAAACCACTGTCATCCAAAATAATATGTTCAATTTTTGCTAATTTAGCTAAGTAAGAAAAAAAAGACAGCGGATCCATTCCATCTTGCAAGGCGGTTTGGGGGTATTTAGCCCACAGAAAACGGCGATGATCAGCCAACATTGACACGACTGGTTCTGTGTTTGCTGACTCAGCAGTCGATAGACTCTCTGCAACAGCAATTGGCTCTTTTACTCCGAGAAAATCATTTAATTGTTCAATCAGGTTGTCACTATGATGTTGCGTATTAACATCATGCTGCTCAAACTGAGCTTCATCGAGTAACACGACAATATGATCACGACAACGAAACAGTAAACTGATGACTTCATTACTTAATGGCAATTGCTGAGAACGAAGTTGGTCAAGAACGTTTTCCACTTTATGCGTGAAGTGAACAATCGCATCAAGATTAAAAATACCCGCCGATCCCTTTACCGTATGCGCCGCACGGAAAATGGCATTAAGCCGTTCATTTAATTCTTGATGGTTACCTGCCTCCAGCTCAAGTAAGTCTAGTTCCATGCCTTCCAATAATTCACGGCTTTCTGTGTAATAGGTTTCAAGTGCAGCCAGTAGCATTGGATCCATTTTTATACTCCCTTTGACACATTACGAACTAGGCTGTAGTGCCAGATTAGGCTTAAGAGCATTAACACCCAATTTGGCCATTACTTGAATAAATAAAGGATTTTCTACAACCAACAAGCATTGCTGCTGTTGATCTCGTTTCGCTTTATTCACCATAACTAATAACTGAATGGCGCTGGTATCAAGATCCGTAACGCGCGTCACATCGATCAATAAATCGATAGGTTTGCTAACCCAAGGCGTTAAAAACTCATACATTTCTTGCGCCTGATAAATCGTTAACTCACCCGATAACTCAATGCTAACTTGTTGATCATTTTCTTCGAGGATCTGCATACCTTATCTCCTAAGCCGGCATCAGTTTACTCACCGCTGCCAACATTTGATCAGGCACAAAGGGCTTCACGACCCAAGCTTTGGCACCGGCTTGACGACCTTGATCTTTTTTCGACGCTTCTGATTCAGTGGTTAACATGATCACTGGCGTAAATTTGGTTGCGGGTTGTTTCTTGAGCTCTTTAAGTAAAGTTAATCCGTCCATATTCGGCATATTGACGTCACTGATCACTAAATGAACTTTAACGCCTTGAATTTTCCTTAAGGCATCAGCACCATCGCAGGCTTCTATCGTTTGGTAACCCGCGCCTTTTAAAGCCAAACTGACAACTTGTCTTATCGCTGCAGAATCATCAACCACTAAAATTGTTTTACTCATCCTCAAACCTCCTGACTTATGGTTTGTGTTTATTAAAAAAACGTGATGTCTGATTGTACCGCCGGTTTCGTATCACTTTTGGTTGTATTACTACCACTGTGGACATGATGCTGTTCAATCATGGTATAACTGCTTTTCATTTTTTCGAGCCACTTTTGCGGTGATAATTGACCAATAATGGGATGATTTTTATCTTTTTCTAATAAAGCGATCGCCTCGCCAAGCTCGGTTAAATTGCGTGTAATTTGATCTAAAATTTGGCTAACTCGATCTTGGAACTGCAAACGAATAATAACGTGCGTAACCGTTTCTTTAACTTGCTGGGCATCTTCCGTTAAGCCTTGGGCTTGCTCATCGAGTGTTTGTACTATGTGTTGAAAGTGATTAATAACCTCATCAATGCATTGTTCTGTATGGGTCATTTGCTCTGTTTCATCATGGTTGACTTGCTCAACCATTTGGCAGGCTTTTTCAATTGCACTATTAACGCTATTAACTTGTTCGGTCATTTTGCTGGCGGTTTCTCGAGATTGTTGCGATAGACCTCGTACCTCATCAGCAACGACCGAAAACCCTAGTCCCGCTTCACTTGCTCGAGCCGACTCAATAGCGGCATTAAGCGCGAGTAAATTGGTTTTCTCAGCGATACCAACCACCTCAGAAGCCATCTTTTGTAACGAAGAGGTATATTTCATCAACTCGCGCATTTCACTGAGCGCTTGTTGACGTAGAGATTGTCCTGAGCGCAGTCCATCTATTGCGTTATTTAACATTGTGCGACATTGATGAATCTCCTCAGTAACAGATTGTTCACCTGTGCCACTGCCATTCGCACCGGCAAGAGACAAAGTATGAGTGATGCGATCCACTAACTGAGAAAACTGCTGACTCAATTCTGATACTGACTCGGTAAGGTGTTGATTGGCAGAATCAATGTGTCCAGCCCATACCGGTAAAGATTCAATAAATAAAGGTTCTAAAGAGTGATAAGACTCTAACTGTGATTCTTGCTGTGAGGAAAGTTGTTCAATTTGTGTTTTTTGTTGTTTAACCGTTTGGATATAAGATTCATAGTTCCAAGCCACATAAGCAAGGCTCACTAGCGTGGCAATCAGCAGAAACACACCAATAGTTAATGGAAGTGAAGAGTAAATTAGCACTACAGCCGATAACACCAAGGCTGGCGCAAATAGCGGAATAAGCCTGAGCAGCAACATAGAATTGTTTTCCTATACCAAACTAACGTTCGTTATTATTCTAAAATTAATAATGGTTTTCATCGATGTTATGACTAGCCTAAGCCAAACCAGTCACCCATAGTGGCGATGAACTAACCTATTTAAAAAGTAGCAGTCAGTATTGAACTAGGCAAATAATTACCATGATTTAAATAATATGAGGGGATGCAGTGAAACAGCTCAAGGATGAAGGGGATAATAAGCGAATCACAAGCGGCTACATGTTGTTGCTGTGTGCTATTGGTTTGCACGCCGATTAACCTTG
Source organism: Vibrio sp. (assembly GCA_007124475.1). Taxonomy (GTDB): domain Bacteria; phylum Pseudomonadota; class Gammaproteobacteria; order Enterobacterales; family Vibrionaceae; genus Vibrio. The sequence continues at coordinate 10,273 of SLFB01000139.1, forward strand.
CTTCGAAAGAGCAGGAAGTTTACTCAGTAACAAGTGCAAGATCTTTTTTTTCACCACCCGCCAATGTGTGGATGGTGTGATTGGTGTGGTATCAATTAAATGCTGATAAGCTTCGGCATCAAGCTTGACTTCACCACCGTGAGCTAATAACAAACGTTGGGGATTCAATTCATACACTCTTTTCACTGACTGACGATAGTGACGCGGATAAAAAACAGGAAACGGTGAGATCAGCCGCTTTTTTACTTGCACGATTAAATCGGCAACATACAAAACATTTTGCTCACAGTGCCAAACGGAAAGATCGCGATCAGTATGCCCTATTGTATGAATAATTTTCCATTCCGGAAACCCCGGCAGAGAGTCTCCATCAGCTAAACAGTGATCGGCCCGCAATTTGCGCGCAAACCATAACCGCTTTCTTGGCTTACCGAGTCGCCTAGCCATCCAATGAGCTAAAGCTAAATCCGTCAAATACATCAAAAACCCCATCAAGCCTTGATACCAATCACCTTTTTGATTGCCAGAAACTAAACGACAACCGGTTTTTTGTCGCAATAAATGCGCCCCACCAGCATGATCAGGATGCATGTGGGTAACGATCACCACGTTTAAATCCGACCATGGGCGTTGTAATTGATGCTTGATGTAATCCAGTATCGTCTCTACATCGGCACGGCAACCGCCATCAAGTAATAATAGTTTATCTGGGTATTCAACTAGATATAACTGCTGAATATGACCTTTGATGGTATGAATCTTCACCGTTCACCTCACTGGTCTGTCCTGTTAAACGATCTTCAAAAATAACACTACACAACACACAAAAACAACAATTAATTAACAAACTCCGATTTAGTGCACACAGTTTTGATGAATTTAAATGAAAAAGAAAACGCAACAAAGTTTAAATGAAAACGTAACATTTTATCGCCACTCTATGTCACGTAATCATTTTTGATGCAACTTCAATTAAATAACTTCAATTTTCAGCTAAGTAGTAAGTAGTGCTCAATTAATTAAGGGAAATACAATGAATAAGCTATGGCTAGCAAGTCTGATGGCAACCGCAGTAAGTGCTTCAGCTCATGCAAAAACGGAAATTACTTGGTGGCACGCGATGGGTGGCCAATTAGGAGAATCGGTGAATCAATTAGCCACTGATTTTAATGCTGCTCAAAACGAATATCGCATTACTCCCATCTATAAAGGCGACTACACTGAGACGTTAACTGCTGGGATTGCCGCCTTTCGCGCTGGACAGTCACCTCATATTCTACAAGTGTTTGACGCTGGCGCTGCCACGATTATGAATGTTCCTGGAGTTGCCAAGCCGGTGCAAGATATTCTAGTTGAGGCGGGCTATTCATTCAGTGCTGAAGATTATTTAGCTGGGGTACGGAATTTCTATGCTGACAATAACGGCAAAATGGTCGGAATGCCATTTAACAGCTCAACCCCCGTCCTGTACTACAACAAAGACATTTTAAATAAAGTGGGCGCAACAGCACCCAAAACCTACGAACAACTTGAAGTATTAGCTGAAAAGTTGAAAGCCAAAGGTTATGTGACTTTTTCACAATCTCACACGCCATGGATCATGTTTGAAAACTTCAAATCACGTCATAACTTGCCGCTGTCGAACCAACAAAATGGTTACGCCGCGCTGTCTTCTCAGTTGATGTTCAACTCAAAAGATATGTTGATGCACTTCAATAAACTGAAAGAATGGTCAGATAAAGGCTATTTTAAGTATTACGGCAGTAACTGGGATGCCAACCAAACACCTTTTGAGCGCCAAGAAGTCGCCATGTGGATGGGCTCATCAGGCTCTTTCGGTGGCTTACGTGACCGCGTTTCTTTCGAACTAGGCACCACTTACTTACCTTATTGGGAAAAGCTTAATCCACAAGGTACTCATACCTTCATCGGTGGCGCGGCGCTATTTGCCCTCAATGGTCATCCAAAAGAGGAAGAAAAAGGCGTGGCTGCATTCTTCACCTACTTAACCCGTCCAGATGTACAAAAAAATTGGCATATGAGCACAGGTTATGTACCCGTCACTAATGCCGCTTATGAGCTAACTCAAGCCTCAGGATACTATGAAACCTACCCTGACGCTGAAGTGGGCGTCAAACAGTTAAGCCTACCTTCTGGTGAATGGACTCAAGGTTATCGTCTCGGCTTCTATCCACAAATTCGTGAAGTCATGCACCGAGAATTTGATAACATTTTTGCAGGTCGTTCATCGGTTGAACATAGTTTAAGACGTGTTGACAGCGAAAGTCAGCAGTTATTACAACGCTTTAACCGTACTGTTCAGTAGCATTTTATATACCTAAACGACTTGGAGTTGCAGATAAGCAGTGAGTGAGTTCATAACCATAAACATAGAGATATGCTGACGGTCAACGAACGTAGCCAACACTACTGCAGTTCCAAGTAAAAAAGTATCAGGTTAATGTCATCGTCACAACTTGCTGGCGATGACATTCAAATATTAGTTTTTATTGGAACTCGCTGTGGAACGTCGACAACAATTTTCTCACACCCCTTTACCTTATTTACTATTAGCACCACAAATGGTGATCATTGCCATTTTCTTTCTCTATCCTGCTGCCAAAGCCATTTATTTGTCTTTTATGCTTGAAGACCCATGGGGAATGTCATCCACTTTTATTGGCTTTGAAAACTATCAAATGCTGTTTCAATCCCATGAATATTTAAAGTCACTTGGTTTTACGCTTATTTTCTCTATCGTAGTTTCCATTTTATCACTGGCCATTGCTTTGTTGCTGGCAGTGAAAGCCGATAATGTGCTGCATGGACAAGGGCCTTATAAAGTCACCTTAACTTGGGTTTATGCGGTTGCCCCTGCTATCGCCGGTATTATTGGTGGTTTTTTGTTTAATCCACACATTGGTATTTTGACCGACTTTTTTGCCTATTTTGGTTGGCGATTTAGCCTGCAAACCGATCCCTTTGATGCCACCATCGCGCTGATCATTGTCTCGGTCTGGAAACAAGTGGCGGTGAACTTCATCTATTTCCTCGCGGGATTACAATCTATCTCCTATGCGGTTAAAGAAGCGGCAACCCTTGACTGTGTCAGTGACGCCAAACGTTTTTGGACCGTCACTTTCCCTCTGCTGGCACCAACAGGTTTTTTCCTCTTGGTCATCAATTTAACCTACGCCTTTTTCGACACCTTCGGTGTTATCGATACCATGACCAATGGCGGCCCAGGAGGCTCAACAACGTCTTTAGTTTATAAGGTGTATCGCGATGGATTTGTTGGCGCTGATTTAGGGGGCAGCTCGGCACAATCGGTCGTCTTACTGCTATTGGTACTTATTCTGACGTTTATTCAATTCCGTGTCGTTGAAAAACGTGTTCATTATTAATGTGTTATACCCAAACAACTTGGAGTTGCAGGTAGGCGGCAAGTGAGTTTATCCCCATGAGCATAGACAAACTATGTGATTGGGGTGAACGAACGTCGCCAACACCCCTGCAGCTTCAAGGTGGAAAGGTATATACCCAAGGAAGCGAAATGAAAAGTAATAACCTATTCGATCACTTAATCTTGATCGCTGGCGCTTTATTTATGTTGGTGCCAATTTGGTTGATTTTTGCCAGCTCAACCCACCATCCCAATACGATCATTAGTGAAGGGCTACAGTGGGGAATTGGCGATCAGCTGACTGCTATTTATCAAGAAGCTTGGCACAAAAGTCATGGATTTTCTGGCAATGTCAATGCCCAATTAATGATAACCAATTCCATGATCATGGGACTTGGCTTTGCGATTGGTAAAATCTTAGTGTCAATGATCGCCGCGTATGCCTTAGTGTATTTCCGCCTACCTTATGCCAGCTTCTGGTTTTGGCTTATTTTTGTCACCCTTTTGCTGCCATTAGAAGTACGAATCATTCCCTCCTATGAAGTGGTTTCTGGGTTAGGAATGCTCAACAGCTATACGGGGTTAATTTTACCGTTAATTGCTTCGGCAACCGCCACTTTCTTTTTTAGGCAATTTTTTAAAACCATCCCCGATGAGCTAATGGAAGCCGCACAACTCGATAATGCCGGCCCAATCCGTTTCTTTATTGACGTGCTATTACCGCTGTCAAAAACCATGATTGCTGCCATTTTTATTATTATGTTTGTGGTGGGATGGAATCAGTATTTA
>SLFB01000156.1 GCA_007124475.1 Vibrio sp.
ATGGCATGGGTATCGCGTTGCAGCCAACGTATTTAACCAGTGGTGCGTTAGCAAAAGGTGAGGTGGTATCGGTTTTAGCCGACTGGCAGCCAAAAAGCATGTCGATTTATGCTTTGTATCCGTCAAGGCGACATTTATCACCAGCGGTCAGGGCGTTGATCGATCATTTAGCGGATTACTTCGCTAGCCATGACTGGCAGGATATTGTTTTATAACTGAAGAGTAGGGTAAGAAAAGAGGTAAGCAGAGCGAGCAATGAGCCAGCTCTGCTTATTAATTAAGCCAGTGCGCCTTGTTGTTGCGCTTGTTGTACCAATGCTTGACGTTGAGCTTCCATTGCTGATTGCACTTCACTTTCCGTATACGCGTCTTCTTCCACTGCCTGTGGGACAAATACATAGAACTTGTTAATGGTCATCGTTGGATCTCAATGTTGGTGTTGGAATCTAAAAAATAGAGGATGTTAACTGAGTTAACATCCTCCTTGATGCTTATTTTTTAGGCGTAGATACTAAGGATGAATATATCAATAGTCAACCTTTTCGCTATCCTATGATTTAGACATCGTAAGTCGTAGAAGCGGTGTCACCACCAGTTCCCGTCCAGTTAGTGTGGAAAAACTCACCACGCGGGCGATCGATACGCTCATAAGTATGTGCGCCAAAGTAATCACGCTGGGCTTGCAGCAAGTTTGCCGGTAAACGAGCGGTCGTGTAGCCATCGAGGAAAGTGAGTGCTGAGGTCATGCACGGCATCGGGATGCCCACTTCCATTGATTTAGCTGCCACTTTACGCCATGCGCCAAGGCAGTTATCCAAAATGCCTTTGAAGTAAGCATCAGAGCCTAAGAAAGCAATGTCTGGGTTAGCTTCAAACGCATCACGAATATTACCGAGGAAAGCCGAACGAATAATACAGCCACCGCGCCACATTAACGCGACGTTGCCGTAGTTAAGATCCCATCCATTTTCGTTAGAAGCTTCACGCATCAACATAAAGCCTTGTGCATAAGAGATGATCTTCGATGCCAACAAGGCTTGACGAAGTGCATCAACCCATTCTTGTTTATCACCTTCAACCGGTGTGATGGTCTTTGCAAACAGTTGTTCTGCTGCAACACGTTGATCTTTAAGTGCGGATAGGCAGCGAGAGAATACGGACTCAGTGATGAGCGTGAGTGGAATCCCCATGTCTAAGGCATTAATCCCTGTCCATTTACCCGTGCCTTTTTGGCCAGCAGTATCAAGGATTTTTTCTACTAATGGTTGACCATCTTGATCTTTGTAGCCAAGGATATCGGCGGTAATTTCTACCAAGTAGCTATCAAGTTCAGTTTTGTTCCACTCGGCGAAGACTTTTTGCATCTCGTCGTGGTTCATTCCCAAGCCATCTTTCATAAACTGATAAGCTTCGGTGATGAGCTGCATATCACCATACTCGATGCCGTTATGAACCATTTTCACAAAGTGGCCGGCACCATCGTTACCTACCCAATCACAACAAGGTTCACCAGCTTCGGTTTTGGCTGAAATACCTTGGAAAATAGGTTTCACCGCTTCCCAAGCTTCTGGTGCGCCACCGGGCATAATGGATGGACCAAAACGCGCGCCTTCTTCACCACCTGATACGCCAGTACCAATGAAGTGAATGCCTTTTTCCCGTAGCGCGGCCACACGGCGGTTGGTGTCTGGGAAGTTGGTATTACCACCATCGATAATGATGTCACCTTTATCAAGTAAAGGCACTAACTGATCAATAAAGGCATCCACCACATCTCCAGCGCGGACCATCAGCATGACTTTGCGCGGTGTGGCGAGTTTATCGACTAAGTCTTGTAGTGAGTAAGCTCCGACAATCTTGGTGCCTTTGGCTGGGCCTTGTAAAAACTCATCCACTTTCGCGGTAGTACGGTTATAAGCCACCACGTTAAAGCCGTGATCGTTCATGTTGAGAATTAGGTTTTGGCCCATCACTGCCAGGCCGATTACACCAATATCACCTTTCATTTATTTCTCTCCTTTTACGCAATCTTTTTCGCTGCGTCTAAATCTAAAAACCACTCTGTTTCACCCGTTGTCGACTGAATTTTTGCTGCTGGATAGGGTAAATCCTCGGCAGGAGTGGTGTGAATTTCATGGACGATGTCTGCTTTACCTGCGCCAAGCACAAGATAGCTGATCCGTTTCGCCGCTTGTAAAACTTTGGCGGTTTTTGATACTCGTAACTGACCTGATTGAGGATGAGTCGCCACCACGGATAAATGTGGGTCATGATAATCGGTTACATCAGGGAACAGTGACGCCGTATGGCCATCGGCACCGACGCCAAGTAGTATCCAATCGAAGACTGGAGTACCGTTCTCTGCAGTCATGCATTGCAGCATTTCAGCGGCAAAACGCTCAGCTTCGGTTTGTGGATCCGCTTCACCGCGAATACGATGAATATTTTGTGCAGGGATCGCCACTTGGCTAAAGAGTAACGCATTGGCTTCACCGTAGTTGCTTTCTGGGTCATCCGCCGCGACGCAGCGTTCGTCACCCCACCAAAAATGCAGGTTTTGCCAATTAATGGCATCCGCGTAGGGCGCACTCGCTAATCGCTGAAAGAGCATTTTTGGCGTACTACCGCCAGAAAGGGAGATATGTATCGGTTGGTTTTGCTGGCTATAGCGCAGCATCTCATCCGCTAGCGTATCTACCACCTGTTGTGGTGTTTGAAAAATTTTATGATTGATCATAGTTCGCAGTAATCCGTGTCAGTGAGATTTTTACAAGGGAAACGCCATGCACGACCATCTCGCTCCAGTAGTTGATCGGCTTCTATCGGCCCCCATGTGCCGCAGGCATAACCAAACAATGCTTGTGGATCTTGTTTGAAATCGAGGATCGGTTGCACAAACTTCCAGCACGCTTCCACTGCATCGGTGCGAGCAAATAAGGTGGCATCACCATTGAGCGCATCCAGTAAAAGGCGCTCATAAGCGGTGAGCATTTTGGTTTCTGCCAGTGAGGTGTAATGAAAGTTCATCGACACTTCTTTGGCTTTAAATCCAGCGCCCGGTTCTTTTAACCCGAAGCTCATTTGAATGCCTTCGTCTGGCTGAATACGGATGATCAGCTTATTATCAGGGGCATTTTGGCCGAATACGGGGTGAGGTGTACGTTTGAAGTGAATGACCACTTCGGTGACGCGGGTTGGCAGACGTTTGCCAGAGCGCACATAAAACGGAACCCCATTCCAACGCCAGTTATTGATGAACATTTTCAGCGCGACATAAGTTTCAGTGCGCGAATCATCAGCCACCCCCGGCTCATCTCGGTAACTCGGTAAGAATTGGCCACGAATCTCTGATTCTGTATATTGACCTAGCACAAGGTTATTGCGTAAGTCAGCCTCTGAAAGAGGTTGTAAGCTTTGTAAAACCTTGTTTACTTCATTACGGATAGAGTTAGCATTGATTTCTGCAGGTGGCTCCATACTGACCATCGCCAACACTTGCAGTAAATGGTTTTGGAACATATCCCGCACAGCGCCAGAGCCGTCATAATAGCCGCCACGCTCTTCAACCCCTAAAAATTCCGCGCCAGTGATCTCGACGTAATCAATAAAGTTACGGTTCCATAGTGGTTCAAACATGCCATTGGCAAAACGAAATACCAGTAGGTTTTGCACGGTCTCTTTGCCCAAATAATGATCAATACGATAAATCTGGTGCTCAGCAAAGTGACGATGAATTTCAATATCGAGCGCTTGGGCTGATTGTAAATCGTAACCAAAGGGTTTTTCGATGATCAGGCGTTTCCAGCCATCTTGTTCGTCATTTAAGCCATGAGCTGCAAGACAAGCAGGAATGACGCCATATAAACTCGGTGGGGTGGCGAGATAGAATAAGGTATTGCGTTGATCTTGTTGATACTGCTCGGCGAGCTCAGTCAAACGAGTCGATAGTTTGGCATAATCGTCCGTGTCGGACGTATCAAGTGCTTGATAGTGAAGATGTTCACAAAAGGCATCAAGAATAGCAGGTTCAGTCTTTTCTAACTCTTGTAATGAATGCTTTAATTTTTCACGATAAGAGTCATCACTGTATGTTGTGCGACTGACACCTAAAATAGTAAAGGATTCAGGTAGTTGCTTACTTGCATATAAATGGTACAGAGCCGGCACTAACTTACGATAGGTTAGATCGCCTGATGCACCAAAAATCACGATGCAACTGTTTTCAGGTATTACCATCATCTTTCCCTTAAAAAAGAGGTACTTAGCATGCGCCAAACCTAGCAGCGCAATGCCAAAATAAAAAGTAGGTTGTGACTATTATTACCATTGTCAAAACCGATATACCTCATCCATTGATGATTACTCGTCAAAAGATAAGGTATAGCTTAATCAGGCAGGCTAGCGTAATTAAGTCGAGGGACTATTGTCTACGACAATTTGATACACATCAACTATTGATAGCTGAATCGATTAATTATTGACATTATCTCGTAAGTAAGCCTTGACAGTCGTAATATGAGAGGTTGGGTCAAAACCGCTTGATTGAATATCAGTTAAAAATTGCTGAGCATAATGACGGTAGACTTCTTGTTCTAAAAACAGTAAGTAGAGTTTGGGATCAATATGGCCGCTAGTGGCCATATTAGTCATGATATTCATTGCCTCCGCGAGGCTTTTTGCCTTTTTATATGGACGATCGCTGGAAGTTAGTGCTTCGAATACATCAGCAATAGCCATAATTCGTGCTGGGACCGACAATTGCTGTTCGTTCAATCCGCGTGGATAACCTTTACCATCCATGCGCTCGTGATGACCCCCTGCAATATCGGGTACTTGTTTGAGATGTTCCGGGTAAGGCAGACTTTTTAGCATCATGATGGTTTGCACGATATGATCGTTAATCATAAACCTTTCTTCAGCCGTTAAGGTTCCACGGCGTACACTGAGGTTATACAGCTCCCCTCGGTTATAACGTAGTCGCTGGGGTTTAAGCACAAAACCTTCTTGTTCTATTGTGGCTAGCGGATCGCCATCCCACTTTATCTGATGAACCACTTTATCGGCGAGAACGTTTTCCATCACGGGTAAATCGGGCTTGTTGGTGTGGCGCTGTGCTTCTAACCAAGAAATACCAATCTGATCGTCTAAGGTACGCTTCCATTGCCGTTGAGCAATTTGTTCAAGGCGAGCAACATCTTCATCTGTCATGTATTCACTACCTATGTTGCACTGTGCGACAAAGGCAAAATCATCATCAAGGACTTGCTGTTGTTCAGAGAGCGTTTTTTGAAGTAAATCCTGGTTGCCTCCGCTGGCAATCCCTTGCCAATAGTCAGCTTCAGCTTGCGTTTTCAATAGTTCAAAGCGCATACGTATTTCATGAATGCGATCATAAATAGTCTCAAGCTTCGTGGCTTTATCGACCACAAATTCGGGAGTGGTGACTTTACCGCAATCGTGCATCCAAGCGGCGAGCATTAATTCTTCCCACTGTTCGGCTGATAAGCTGAAATCAGGGAAGTAGCGTTTATCTTTAGTGGCAGCTTTGGCGAGCATTTTGGTTAATTCAGGTACTCGTTGGCAGTGACCGCCGGTATAGGGAGATTTAGTATCAATAGCTGAGGCGATCAAGGTAATAAAGGCATTCAGCATCTGTTTTTGTTGCTGCATTTTATCAATATTATCTTTAGCAATTTCAGCAAAACTAAGTACTTCACGTAGAAAGGCGTGTTTATCTGCTTGAGCCTTAGTGATGGCGCGTTCGTAACCTAAATTTAATACACCAATCAACTGGCGTGATTGATTGAGCAATGGGAAAAGATAAATATCGCTGTTGTAGAGCTGTTCTTTTAGTGGGAACAATACATTATCGTTACGGTTCAAATGCACTGTTTGTCCTTGGCGAAGTTCGGCCAATAACCAAGGTGTGTTTTGCACCAGTGAATTAATATCAATTTTAAACGGAATGATCGCATGGTTGGCCGCGGTGGTGAAATGTTGCTCTTCGTGACTGTAGGTATAGAGCAAAATCGTTTCGGCTTTGGTGATTAAATAACTTTGATGAGTAATGGTTTTGGCAAATACTTCAAAGTCTTGATTAGAGGCGGTTTCTCGCAGCAATCGCAATAAATCATGTAACGTGTGCTCCATTAATTGGATAGATTTGGTCAAATTTGCCACTTCTTTAATCATGCTTTTCGGGTAGCGAGTTTTTTGGAAATCAAAGCGAGAGATATTATCGGTTTGGACAACTAGGTTGCTGAGGGGGTGGGCAAGACGCTTGGCAACAAACCAAACGATAATAAAACCTAATCCGAGCATTATAAAAGCAACCCAGATTTGTTTATTACGCATACTAAGTAAGGTTACTAGCAGCTCTTCTTGCGGGGTTGCTTGGGCCAATAATAATTGGACCTGTGGGCTTAAAGATATAGGTGTTAAGCTAACTGACCAGGTTGTCCGATTAAAATCCACTTCATTAAATATGGCTGGTTGCGCACCATGCTGTGCCACACTCGCAAAGACACTGGTAGATAAATTTTTATCAGTGATTAAGGCATCATTGGCTAATGATAACGAGCTATTATGTTCGGCTAAAAGACGAAACTGTTGGTCGAAGAGAGCAAGTTGAGAGTTATCAGAGTAAGCTATTGTTGCTAATTGTTGAGATAAGCTATCTAGGGTGAAGTCTGCGCCGACCACATTCTTGTTATCCATTGAGCGACGCGAAAGTGTTACCCCAAAAGTTTGTAGAAAGTGAAAAAAATACGGTTCAGTCAAACGGATTTGACCATCTTCACTAGCATTTTGATACCAAGGGCGCTCAGGAGGGTCAAAGGTATTGTTATCATGTTCTTGACGACCAACGGTTAGAAAATTCTCATCTAAGAAAATAACAATATCCCGACCATCCGTTTTTGTATGGTTTACGAATAGCGTGGCTTGATCAGGTGCTTGGAAACGAGATCGAGCTTGTGAGTTGAAGAGTGGGCGAATCATGGTGAAGTCGCCCTTGTGATTACCAAAATAGAGTGCCACGAGGCTTTCGTTGCGCTCAAAGACTAAACGCAGTGAAGCTAGAAAGTGGCCGCTTTCTGTTGGGGGCTGATCCGTTTCAATAAAATGACTTAATGCCATAAAGTCGAGAGTGGTTAACGTAGGAGCAACACTTTGCTGAAAGGCAACTTCAACCTTTTGACTATTTTCATGGATGAGATTATCTGAAAACGTATCCATGAGTTGACGGGAATGATAATAACTTATGGAAATTAATGTGAAACCAATCAGGCTAACTAGCACCATAAACAGCGTGCTGATTTGAATGCTCAGAGAAAAATAGCGCTTCACCATGGGCAGATCCTAAATTATGTAATAGATTGATTATTGTTCACGTTGCTGAAGTTGCCAAGCTGATGCATTGATAGTGTGATGCTGATTGATCCTTGTGGGTACAAAACTGACTCATCTGGATTGGGTCAACAGACTCTAGGGGTGATAAGGGCTATTCTGGACTTTTAGGCTAGTCGGGTTGCGGATATTAGTGTTCAGATAAATTTGTCACTCACTTGCCGCCTACCTGCAACTCCAAGTTGTTTGGGTATAACATAGGCTTGCGATTGGTAAGCTAACAATAGGCCTGATAGACTATACTCTTGCAAAAATAAGGGAGTTAGTTATGCAGCTTGCCGTCGATACTCATACCCATACTTACGCCAGTGGTCACGCCTACAGTACCTTGATTGAAAATGCTCAAGCAGCGCAGCAAAAAGGGCTAAAAATGTTTTGTACCACAGATCATGCTCCATCCATGCCGGGTGCTCCTCATTACTGGTTTTTTGCTAATCAACGTATCCTGCCGCGTTTTTTACATGATGTGGCGATATTACGCGGTGTTGAGGCCAATATTCTTAATCCTCAGGGTGAGGTGGATCTGCATCTTTCCGTCGATCAAAACCTCGATTGGGTGATCGCCAGCTTTCATGAGCCCGTATTTAGGCCTAGTGATAAGGCAACCCATACTGCAGCGTTAATCAATACCATAAAAAGTGGGCGCGTGGATGCCTTGGGCCATTTGGGGAATCCGAATTTTGATTTTGATTTCGCTGAGGTGGCGGCTTGCGCTGCTGAATATCATGTGGCGATAGAAATTAATAACAGTACCTTAAAAGGTCACAGCCGAGTGGGCAGTGTCGAACGTTGTCATCAAATTGCTGAACAAGCCAAAAAATACGGTGCTTGGTTGACCACAGGCAGTGACGCCCATTTTTGTCATGATGTCGGTAATCTAGCATTAGTGAGTGAGTTACTAGATTGTCTAGCGATAGATAGCGCTAAAGTGATTACGCATACCCCAGGACAATTTTTAGATTTTTTAGCCCTACGAGGACGTGAGCGGATCAACGAGTATCACGAGCATTTTTGTTGATGATGTTCAGAGGTTAATGATTGCAGGATAATACCGCTTGCGCTTTGTTTTACACTATTGTTATGACTTGGAGTTATGTTAGCGGTAGCTTCAAGTCGTTAGGGTTTGTTTTTTGAACAAAATTTAACCGCGAAAGATAAGCAGACCCTAGGTATAGCATACAAAAATAAAGGCAATAACAGGGAAAACAATAAGGAAGCAAGTCAATGAAAAAAAGTATTATCAAATCTAATGTGCTGTTAATCGTAGGATTACTGTTGAGTAGTCAAGTATGGGCCGCGGATGTCGATTTGCGCCAAGTGATGCGTGAGATGAGAGCCGAGTTCTCTCAAGCAGTGAGAGCGCAAACGGTACAAGAGATGCAGATCCCAGTGACAAAGTTAACTGAGCTGGTAAATAAAGCTCAGCAGGGTCAATACTCTCCACGCCGTCATGACGTTTATCAAGAGGGATTTGTTAAGTTGGCTACGGTATTGGATCGATTAAATGATGAATTGGATAGTGGTCAATTAGAGCAGGCTAAGCTGAGCTTAAGAGAAATTGATCAATTGCGTATGGAATATCATCGTCGGCGTTAAGACGTTAATCAGAAAGATTAAAAATCTCAATAACCTCAATAACCTCAACTCAAGCCACGTGCTTGGGTTGAGGTTATCTGCTGGTCGGCATGGTTAATTTAGGCTTTAAATAGGTTAAGACAAAGTCGATAAACACCCGTAATCGCGCCGGCATGTATTTGGTTTGCGCATATTGCATGGCAATCGCTCCGTGGTAGTTACTTTTTATCGTCCAGTTTTGTAGTAGCTGTACTACTTTCCCCTCAGCGATGGCATCTTGGATCACAAAATCGTGGAAGATACCTATCCCCAAGCCACTTTTTACTGCATTTAAGCGAATTTGCGATTGATTCACCGCGTAGCGGCCACTGACCGCGACGGTATGAAACTCATCGTCTTTGAGAAAATCCCAAATATGGTCTCGTTCGGTTTCAGCCAGATAAAGGCAGTCATGTTGAACCAATTCTGTGGGGTGAGCTGGTATTCCTCGTTGCTGTAAGTAATCAGGGCTAGCGCATAGCACTAAGTTAGTTTTACACAGTTCACGCAGCACTAAATTTTCATCGGGCTTATCAGTCAGTTTAAAAGCAATATCAATATTATGCCGGAATAGATCAATTTCCCCATCAGCAGCGCGTAATTTCAATTGAATATGCGGGTATTGCTTAAGAAACGGTAAGACAAAAGGTTGTAACACCGAATGCAAAAAAGCTTCAGGAGCAGCCACCGTAATAGCACCAGATGGCTCACTGTGATCGGCATCAGACAAATCAACCGCTTGTTGCGCTGCATTGATCATCACCAAGCATTGGTCAAAAATACGTTGCCCAGCCTGAGTAATCGCTAATTTTCGAGTTGAACGCTCAAGCAGTTTTACATTAAGGGCTAATTCTAACCGTGTGATCAGTTTGCTTAATGCTGAGGGAGTAACACCAAGCTTGTGAGCAGCAGCCGTGAAACTACCTTCGTTGACGATCAAAATAAAAGTCGCTAGATCGGGCAATAGATTAATCAGTTTAGTATTCAGCATAAGACGCACTTGCTAAGTTGAAATAAAATTCAGCCCGAAAGGTCAACAGCCTCTAGCAATAGAGAGGTATTAACCCAAGTATTGGGTGAGTGTCAGTATGGCGCTTTAAAATATCGCATCCATTATCATATCACTTTCTTGTTGTTTTAGGGCATAGATGGCGGAAGCAGAGAGTACTGTGGCACAGGTTCAATGTACTCTATCATGACGTTATCATGGAGTGATTGAATAATCGATGCTTTTCCCTCAACCAGCAGAACCTCCTGGTCGGAAAAAATATCAATCAGTGATAGGGCTAAGTGGTCGACTAATTCAATGACCTGAGTTTGTTTTCCAGGATAGTATTTAATATAAAAATGGTTTGCTTGTTGACTCACGGTCATGTCGACCTCTTTATTGTCCAAGTAAGTCTGTGTGTGCGCTATCGTAGGCCATAGCAGTAAACTGGTGATGATAATTAATAATGGATTAAACATATAATGCCCCTTTGATCGTTATTGAAATATACCTTTGATGATGACAATGCCTTACCCTATTGCGATTTGAAGCCGCAAGGATATTGGTTAGGTGGGTTCACCCCAATCACATCATTTGTCGATGCTCATGGAGATGAACTCACTTGCCGCCTACCTGCAACTCCAAGTGGTTTGGGTATAATTCCAGTGATTTGGATATAGAGTCTGCTCTAAGGCATTGTGTTGTCTCACCGTTAGTGACTTAATAATGACAGGTTATCCTCGAGGGCCATTACATCCAGCATCTAAGTATTGTTTCGCGGCTAATGCATTCACCAGACCAAATCCTGTACGATTATCTCGGCCGAGTACATCTAAATCCAGCGCGGTTTGGGTTAATGCGCGACGAATCTGTTGCGCTGAGCATTGTGGGTGATAACTCCATACTAAGCCTGCAACCCCAGAAACATGCGGAGTAGCCATCGAAGTACCGTTATAGTATTGATAGTCAGCGCCAGTATTGGTTGAAACCGTGATGATTTGCCCCTGGATGGCTGCTAGTTCAAGACCGACGTTTCGATCCACCGTGACTGAAAGGAGTGGGTTAGTATCAAATTGGTCGATAACGAATGGATTTTGTAAACCAGGACGTTGTGAATTACTGTAAACAATCGCCGCTAAAGCGCCAGCATGGTTACAGGCTGCAACGGCATTAATTTCCGGACGAACGGATGGCGTTTCATTACCAATGCGTTCAGTGAGACAAATTTTGCCACGCATATCGCCACATTGATAGCGACCAGAACTCGTATTACACAGCGCTAATGGTGCCGTATATTGACCTGCAATGGGTGCCGATTCAAAACCAAAGCCATTATTATTTAAGCGATTATGTGGTACGACACCTCGATTGAAATAATCATGTTCTTGGGTGACGATATTCGATAATACCCCTTCACCAACGGTTACAGTAGAAAGTACCGCAACCCCTGGCGCTGAAATTTCAACTTGGTTGGTGGCTTGAGAGAACGAAGCATGATCGTAATTGCTATCGACAGCAGCCACTGACATCACGGAATTATAAGAGGCGGGATAACTGTGAGCGGTATTGCCTGAGTTACCCGCCGCCGCAATCATTAATACACCTTGTTGATAGAGTCGATCAATAGCATTACGCTCCGTTCGGCTAGCCTGACTGCCACCTAAACTCATATTAACGATGTTGGCACCATTGTCGGCACAGGTTTGGATGGCCCTGACTAAACTTGATGAATATCCCCAACCTGACTCATTGAATACTTTGACAATATGTAAGTTCACATTTTGATTAGGCAGTATCCCTTTGATCCCCTCATTATTAGCAATGGCAGCGATGGTACCTGCTACATGGGTACCATGGGCATTATTATTTCCCGGAATGTACCATTGCCCAGTTCCTCGATCGTTCGACCCAGTGACTCGGTTACCACTTAGGTCGTTATGAGCGAGGTCGTAACCAGAATCAATAATACAAATGGTTTGGTTACCAGCTTGATAGTCATTCAATTGATCGGCATTAACAGCAACATAGCCCCAAGGAGTGTTTTCTGTATGACTCATTAAAAAGCGTGGCGGGTCGATTTCTACGTATTCTACATCCGGACGAAGCCGTAAGTGTTGTGCACGTTCCGCTGCTAGCTCTACCGTATAAATAGAGTCGTGACCAAGTTGTTGAACATCTGTGGCTTGTGCATTTGATAATAGTGCTTGTTGCCCAAGTCGTGGCCCCCAGAATGGATTATGAGCCATAGAAAAAGGTTGATTATCTTGCTTGAATTTTACTAAGTAACGAGTCGGAATTTCTGTTTCGTTGATATTATTTAGCGGATTTGCAATCGCAGTGATAGGACTTAATGCGATAACCAAACTGCCTAGCTTTGCATAACGTTTTAATTGAGTTGTGTTTACCATTTATTTATCCCTATTATTTAAACTTCACTGTGCTCTATACCCTTCCGACTTGAAGCTGCAGGCGCGTTGGCTACGTTCGTTTGCCCCTATGACATAGTCTATCTATGCTCATGGGGGCGCGTTCACTTGCCGCCTACCTGCAACTCCAAGTTGGTGGGTATACCTAACTCACCCTTTAATACACGAGTAAAAAAGATGATGTAGATCAGGAAATATATAAATAGCGGATATTTGAAGTTAATTGTTACACTTTGTCGTTAATTTGACTTAATCACTTAAAATAAACACAAAAAGTAAACATGAGTGTAAAGCTTATAGAGTTAATACAGTGAGTTAATGATTTTTTTGACAATAGTGGAAAGGGTGAGCAGTGCGACAATATTATGACGATTACATGAGAACTTGAACTTAGTGCCAGTTTTTTATTTTATTTGTGTCGCATTTTTTGCAACTGGTCTAACATGTTCATTGATTTTATGAATGTGTCTGGCTGCCGCTGTTGCAAGTAACAAGGATATATTCAGCTGATTAATGACAGAGTAGGTGAATATGAATTTTTGGTCCTTTCTTCTTAGTATAACCTTACCTATGGGGGTAGGCGTTGCTCACGCACAGCCCGATACGGATTTTCAATCGGCTGAGCCTTATGTCTCTTCTGCGCCAATGGGGCGACAAACTTATACTTACGTGCGTTGTTGGTATCGCACCAGCCACAGTACGGATGATCCAGCGACAGATTGGCAGTGGGCGAGAAACTCGGATGGTAGCTATTTTACTTTGCAAGGATACTGGTGGAGCTCGGTAAGACTAAAAAATATGTTTTACACTCAAACCTCGCAAAATGTTATTCGTCAGCGCTGCGAACACACTTTAAGCATTAATCATGATAATGCGGATATTACTTTTTATGCGGCGGATAATCGTTTCTCATTAAACCATACGATTTGGTCGAATGATCCTGTCATGCAGGCTAATCAAATCAACAAGATTGTCGCGTTTGGTGACAGCTTGTCCGATACCGGTAATATTTTTAATGCCGCGCAGTGGCGTTTTCCTAATCCCAATAGTTGGTTTTTGGGGCATTTTTCTAACGGTTTGGTATGGACTGAGTACTTAGCTAAACAGAAAAACTTACCGATATATAACTGGGCGGTTGGTGGCGCTGCTGGGGCGAATCAATATGTGGTGTTAACTGGTGTTACAGGCCAAGTGAACTCTTATTTACAGTGCATGGGTAAAGCGCAAAACTATCGTCCACAGAATACTTTGTACACTTTGGTCTTCGGTTTGAATGATTTTATGAATTATAACCGTGAGGTTGCTGAGGTGGCGGCTGATTTTGAAACGGCATTACAGCGTTTAACGCAAGCTGGCGCGCAAAATATTTTAATGATGACGCTACCGGATGTGACTAAAGCACCACAGTTTACCTACTCAACTCAAGCGGAAATCGACTTGATTCAAGGTAAAATCAATGCGTTGAACATCAAGTTAAAACAGTTGACAGCGCAATATATTTTACAAGGCTATGCCATTCATCTATTTGATACTTATGAGTTATTTGATTCAATGGTGGCTGAGCCAGAAAAGCATGGCTTTGCTAATGCCAGTGAACCTTGTTTGAATCTCACCCGTTCTTCTGCGGCGGATTACTTGTACCGTCATCCTATTACCAATACTTGTGCCCGTTATGGTGCAGATAAATTTGTATTTTGGGATGTTACCCATCCAACCACGGCAACTCATCGCTATATTTCACAAACGCTGTTAGCGCCGGGTAATGGATTACAATATTTTAATTTTTAATATTATCTATCATTATCGCTGAGCCGATGTAGCCTGAAGATCGTTTGTGTCTTCAGGCTTTTTTATTGGCTTGTTTATGTTGTGGTTGAATCTCTTTAACTGTTTTCATTAGTTAATAATGCTTATTTGTGAATTGAGTTCATGAATGGTTTTCCGTAAAGCGAGATAATCTCATGCATGAGCTTCAATTACACTGAGTGTCTAATCTGCTGGAG
>SLFB01000253.1 GCA_007124475.1 Vibrio sp.
GTTTATACAGCGATAAGCGGGTGTTGATATCTGGAATATAATCGTCAGGTAATAGAGCAGGCAGGCGCAGCTCTACATCACTTTGCTCGCGCAATAGTTCATCTAGCGCAGGCTCTTTACCCGATTTTAATGCTTCAACCGCCTGTTCGAGCATTTCCATATATAAGGTAAAACCAATGGACTGAATTTGGCCGCTTTGTTCATCACCTAGTAGTTCACCAGCACCGCGAATTTCAAGATCGTGAGTCGCCAAAGTGAAACCTGCCCCTAAATCTTCTAGGGAAGCAATCGCTTCTAGACGCTTGATAGCGTCTTTGGTCATGGCTTTTGGATGTGGAGTGAGTAAATAAGCATAAGCCTGATGATGAGAGCGACCCACGCGGCCTCGTAACTGATGTAATTGAGCGAGGCCAAGGTGATCAGCACGATTAATGAGAATTGTATTGGCAGTGGGTACGTCGATACCGGTTTCAATAATGGTGGTACACACTAAAACGTTAAATCTTTGATGATAAAAATCATTCATGATTTGCTCAAGTTCACGTTCACGTAGTTGACCATGAGCAATGGTTATTCTTGCTTCTGGTACTAAACGTTCTAACTCAGCGGCAACTTTTTCAATCGTCTCTACTTGGTTGTGTAAAAAGTAGACTTGACCGCCACGCATAATTTCTCGCAAGATGGATTCACGAACGACGGTGTCTTCATATTGGCGAACGAAGGTTTTGATCGCCAAACGTCTCGCTGGTGGTGTTGCGATAATAGAAAGATCGCGCATACCACTCATCGCCATATTCAGCGTTCGTGGAATCGGCGTTGCCGTAAGCGTCAAAATATCTACGTCAGCACGCATGGCTTTGACTTTTTCTTTTTGCCGCACACCAAAGCGATGCTCCTCGTCGACGATTAATAAACCGAGGTCGGCAAACTTGAGCTCATTGGATAGTAATTTATGTGTACCGACAACAATATCGACTTTACCTTCAGCCACATCGTTTAAAATCTGCTGCTGCTCTTTGGCCGATTTAAAACGTGAGAGCACTTCGACGCGAATGGGTAAGTTAGCAAAGCGATCGCGGAAGTTTTCAAAGTGTTGTTGAGCTAATAGGGTCGTTGGTACTAGCACGGCCACTTGCTTACTATTATCGGTACAGACAAACGCCGCGCGCATGGCCACTTCAGTTTTACCAAAGCCAACATCACCACAAACCAATCGATCCATCGCTTTGGGTTGGCACATGTCCGAAAGCACTGCGTTAATGGCTGTGGTCTGATCATCGGTTTCTTCAAATGGGAAGGTCGCTTTAAAGGTGGCGTATTGTTCGCGATCCAAACGGAAAGCAAAGCCGGGCTTAAGTTCACGTTTGGCATACACATCAAGGAGTTCTGCGGCCACATCACGAACTTTTTCTGCGGCTTTACGGCGTGCTTTACTCCAGCTTTCACCGCCTAATTTATGCAAAGGAGCAGATTCTTCAGCCCCACCGGAATAGCGGCTAATCAGATTGAGAGACGAAACAGGAACATAGAGCTTGGCTTCATTTTGGTATTCTAACGTTACGTATTCGGTAGTAATACCACCGGCTTCTAGAGTTTGTAAGCCAAGGTAGCGACCGATACCATGATCAATATGAACGACAGGTTGACCCGGTTTAAGCTCGGCAAGATGGCGGATAACCGCATCACTGTTTGTCTGTTTTCGATGTTTTTTTCGGCGTTGAGCGACGCGCTCACCCAGTAAATCGGCTTCGCAAATTAAGGCAATATTTTGTTCAGTAAAAATCGCGCCTCGTTCTGCTGAACCAATCACTAAGCACAAACGCTGATCATTGCTCCAGGCCTGATGAAAAGAGGCCTCATGAACAGGACGTAATTTGATCGGTTGTAATAGCTCCAATAGCGCTTCGCGGCGGCCTTCTGACTCGACGGAAAAAATGATTTTACCGCTAAACTGCTCACTGAATTGACGTAGGGCGGCCAGTGGCTCTTTATTTTGTTGCTGAATGGCTAATTTAGGTAAGGCCGCGGTGGCTAAATTCGTCTTACCTGCTTTTTCTGTGATCGGGTCAATGAACAGGTGTAGCTGAGGCAGATGCTTGATATTTTTGAATAAATCATCTTTTTTAAGCCACAGTTCATGAGGGGCCAATAGGGGGCGTAGGTGATCAATATTTCGCTGATCATAGCGATAAGCGACATCGGATAAAAATTGATCCACCGCTTGTTCAAGCTGACCGATCTGAATGAACTGGGTATTATCTGGTAGATAATCGAATAGGGTTTCCGTGGTATCAAAAAACAGCGGTTGCCAATATTCAATTCCAGCTGGCCATGTGCCTTTAGACACCTGCATGTAAATAGATTCAGGTTCGCGACGAGCCTCAAAGCGTTGTCTAAAGCGGGAGCGAAAAGCTTCGATGGCATTTTCTGTGGTCGGAAATTCATGGGCGGGGAGTAAACGAATGCGGTCTATCTGCTCGATTGAACGCTGGTTATCAGGATCGAAGAGACGAATAGTATCAATTTCATCATCAAAAAAATCTAACCGGTAGGGAAGTTCGCTGCCCATTGGAAACAGATCTAAGATTGAACCTCGACTAGCGTATTCACCAGGTCCAAAGACTTGATCAACGTGGCGATAACCAGCGTTTTCTAGTTGTACGCGTAATTTAGCTAACGAAAATTTATCACCTTGCTGCACCATCAAGGTATTTTGTAGTAAAAATTCACGTGGCACTTGACGTTGCAGTAACGTACTCACCGGAACAATCGTGATACCGTTGGTCAATGAAGGCAATTGGTATAAACGGGCGATACGTTCAGAAATAATTTCTTGATGGGGCGAGAAGTGATCGTAAGGTAAGGTTTCCCAGTCGGGAAATAAGCCGACGGCACCGTGGCTAAATGGTTCCAGCTCATTGACTAACTTGAGTGCACTTTGCGGATCTGGAACAGCAAGTAGGGTATGCCCATGATGTTGGTTAGCCATCTCAGCGATTGCCAGGGCTAAACTTGCTCCAGGTAAATTACCGAGGGATTGTTTGTCACCTGCGCCGCGCAGGGTAGGTAATGTGAGTAAATTCTTGGTCATGATTATGGTTTTTGAGGGTTATTTTTTTCTCGGTCTAAGGAACGTTGGCGTAATAACTTCTGCTGACGATGTAAGGCTGCTTTGATCAGTAAATCTTGATCATTATCGCGCAGCAAAGTGTATTTCACACTAATGTTTGTGTATTCATCTTGGGTTTCGCATTGGCTCACTTCGCCGTAACAATAAATCGCCGCTGCTGGATGGTCGAGAAATAATTTTATCCGTAATGGGGTCCCGATCGTTAGTGGAGAGGCAGAGCGATAGATGAATTGACTGGCACCGAAGGAGACGGTTGAATAGCGAAGCTTGGGATCATCTTGCTGGGCAAGCATAAAACTCAGTAATAAATTGAGCTTTGAGTTTTGGGTCTCTAATAGCTGTACAACGTGTTTGAAGTCGCTATTTTTTAATTCTAACCGCGCCGCTTCATTTAGTTGATCAAGTTGGCTAAATTCACAGGCGACAATAAAAGGAGCAGGGATTTCTGCTTCAAAGTCCAGTGGAGAAGGCAAAAGAAAATCAACGGGCAGTGGTTGAATATTGATCGTTAATGCGTGATATACCGAAAAAAAGTCTTGGTCAGTCATATGGGGTTCCTTCTCACATCTGTTGATTATCGTCATTGAGCATCAGTAATCAAGCAAACTGATGGTTATTATTGTAAAAGCGCATTATAAAATACCGAGTTGATCGATGAGGCGATAATGAAAACACGAATAAAGATCGTGATTTGACCAATTAACCATAATTTAGCAAAGAAAAACTACAACCTTAAACTAATTCTCGTTACAGTAGCAGCATCTTAGGCCTTGGTTTGTATTATGTTCCATCCTGTTGCGATATTTATCGGTTTGCGTTATTTACGCGGACGTTCTGGTGACCGATTCAGCCGCTTTGTCTCTTATATGTCAACCGCTGGAATAACCATCGGTGTTATGGCGTTGGTGACGGTACTGTCGGTGATGAATGGTTTTGAAGCTCAACTCAAGACGCGTATTTTAGGCGTTTTACCTCAAGCTGTGGTTGGCCAAGCGGACGAAAAGACCCCTTGGCAAGCATCTGCCCCCGAATTTATTGCTCAATTATCAGCTCAACAACCGCCGCAAGCAATCGTGAGAAGTGAAGCGGTGATTCAAAGTCCATGGCAGCTTTCTGCTGGTTTATTACTTGGGGTTGAACCTCATAGTGACGATTCTATTACTCCTTATTTAATTGCTGGTCGAATTACCGATCTACAACCGGGCTCCTATCAGTTATTTTTAGGTCATACTTTAGCGCAAAATATTAATGTTTCAGTCGGTGATACTGTGCGTTTAATGGTGACCAGTGCGAGTCAATTTACGCCTTTAGGACGGATTCCAAGTCAACGAAATTTCACGGTGGCAGGCCTATTTAATACCGGATCGGACGTGGATAGCCAGTTAATGTATACCCACATCCGCGATGCTGGACGCCTATTACGTTTTGATGAGCAGACTATTTCAGGATGGCGTGTGTTTATGGATGATCCGTTTGATGTAGCAAACTTATCCAAGACGGAACTGCCATCAGGTTGGTATTGGCGAGATTGGCGAGAACAGCGTGGAGAGTTATTTCAGGCTGTGAAAATGGAAAAAAATATCATGGGATTAATGCTGGGACTGATTATTGGGGTTGCCGCATTCAATATTATTACTGCATTAATTATGGTGGTAATGGAAAAACAAGCGGAAGTGGCGATATTAAAAACTCAAGGTATGACAGATCAACAAGTGTTGGCGATTTTTATGGTGCAAGGAGCCAGTAGCGGGATTATTGGTGCCGTTATTGGCGGTAGTCTCGGTGCATTATTAGCCGCGAATATTAATCGTTTGATGGAGCTATTTGGGGTGATGTTGTTCTCTCTTGGTGGTCAATTACCGATTGTCATTAATCCACTACAAATTATGGTGGTGGTGCTACTTGCCATTGGATTAAGCTTAGTCGCCACTTTATTTCCTGCTTATCGAGCATCCACACTGAAACCTGCTGAGGCGTTACGTTATGAATGATCTTTTATGCTGTCAGCAGCTGTATAAAATTTATCAAGAAGGTGAGTTACAAACCCAAGTGCTAAAAGGAGTGAGCTTTTCCATCCAACCAGGGGAGTTAGTGGCGATTATTGGCTCGTCCGGCTCAGGGAAAAGTACATTGTTGCATATTTTAGGGGCGCTTGATGAAGCAACCAGTGGTGAGGTTGCTTTTTTGGGGCAATCTTTACAGCAGCTAAGTTCCAATAAACAAGCCAAAATTCGTAATCAGCATTTGGGCTTTGTTTATCAGTTCCACCATTTATTGGCTGATTTTAGCGCGGTGGAAAATGTTGCGATGCCGTTGTTAATTGGAGGGCAAAATACCGCCAGCGCTAAGTCGCGTGCGATAGCCTTATTGCAGCGAGTAGGACTTGGTCATCGTTTGCATCATCGACCTTCAGAGCTGTCAGGTGGTGAACGGCAACGAGTTGCGATTGCCCGCGCCTTAGTGAATCAGCCTGATCTCGTTTTGGCCGATGAACCCACAGGCAATTTGGACCATAGCACAGCTTTGGCTATTTATGATTTGATGCGTGAGCTTAATCGAGAGTTTAATACTGCTTTTTTGGTCGTGACCCATGATGGTGAATTAGCGACAAAAATGGATCGTCAAATGCATATGCAAGATGGCTTATTGCTTAAGGTATAGGGGAACACATGATCGCACAGTTAGCGTTAATGATCGGGGTCCGATTTAGCCGAGCTAAACAGCGCAATAAGTTGGTGTCCTTTATCTCTTTATCCTCGACCTTAGGGATTGCGGTAGGTGTGGCTGTGATCATCATCGGCTTATCAGCGATGAACGGTTTTGAAAGAGAGTTACAGCAAAGGGTGTTATCTGTCATTCCACATGGTGAATTTGAAGGTGTGCGTGGTTCAATTGAAGATTGGCAACCGATCGTTGAACGCTCGCTTTTGCACCCTCAAGTTGACGCTGCGGCCCCTTATGTAAAATTTACTGCATTGGTTGAGCGCGGGGTGCAGTTAAAAGCGATAGAGGTTCGAGCCATCGATCCAGACAAAGAGCAACAAGTTTCTCGATTAGCAGACTTTGTCACGGCAGACGTATGGCAACAATTTGAGCCCATGCATCAGCAGGTTATTTTAGGCCAAGGGGTGGCCGAGCAGCTGCAAGCCAATATCGGTGATTGGATAACGCTAATGATCCCGAGTAGTTACAGTGGGCAAGGAGTCCAAGCACCGAAAAGAATCAGAGTGCAAATTGTTGGTTTACTGACATTAAATGGGCAGATTGATCATAATTTAGCCTTGCTGCCATTAGATGATGCTCAGCGTTATTTAGGGTTAGCTAATAAGGTGACAGGGGTTTCGATTAAAGTTAGTGATGTGCTCAGAGCGAACCAAGTGGTTCGAGAAGTGGGGAATACGCTAGACGAATATGTCTATTTACGGAGCTGGCAGCAAAAGTATGGTTTCTTATATCGTGACATAGAGATGGTTCGAACCATTATGTATTTAGTGATGGTGTTGGTGATTGGTGTGGCCAGTTTTAATATCGTTTCTACCCTGATGATGTCGGTAAAAGATCGTGCGTCAGAGATTGCGATTTTAAGAACCATGGGAGCGAGTGATAGCTTGGTCAGAGGCATCTTTATCTGGCAAGGCGTATTTTCAGGTGTGATGGGGAGTGCATTAGGCAGTGTAATGGGAGCTTCAGTTGCTCTACATTTAACCACCATTATTCGTTTTCTAGAGGTTAGATTAGGGCATCAGTTTCTTTCTGGCGATATTTATTTTGTCGACTTTCTGCCTTCTCAGCTTGAATGGTCAGATGTACTATTGGTTTCTGGCACCGCGGTTATATTGAGTTTACTTGCCACCTGGTATCCTGCCGCTCGAGCGAGTCGTTTACATCCGGCCTCGGTATTAAGCAGTAAATAACCGTCTTTCAAGCGCGAACATCAAAAAAGGACCTAAAAGGTCCTTTTTTGATGTTGTTAGCCTGAATGTAAGCTGAGTTTTATCCGGTTTGATCGCATAATCGCTCAGTGACACTGTCTGGCAAACGCTACTCACGGTAGGGTTATTTCAATATTTGATTAATGCGGCGTTTCTGCCAACTACGTACAACCGAGTAGCGCCACAAAGCTTGGATACCAAAATAGCCAATCAAAGCAGCTAAGACACCGCATACTAAGCTCCCTAATAAAAAAGGAGGCCCAATGGTATGCATTTGGTGTAACAAGAATTCCCACGTTAATTCAAAGTGAAACGGCTGGGCCGGTGTATTCATCAACCATGCGCCAACTTTGTACGAAAGATAGAAAATAAACGGCATGGTGATGGGGTTGGTTATCCACACCAGGGCTACTGCAAGCGGTAAATTAACGCCGCATAAAATGGCGACACCGGCAGACATGATCATTTGGCTAGGTAGTGGCACAAAAGCCATAAATAAACCTACCGCAAACGCACCCGCTGCGGAGCGTCGATTCAAGCACCACAAATTCGGGTTATACAAGACTGAGCCAAAAATTTGTAATGCCTTCTGACGCTTAATTACTGCGTGATCAGGCATAAAACGTTTGATGAACTTCTTCGGCATAAAGGAACATGGCTCTTATATCAAATTACTGGACGCTGGCTTCGTTCTCATTGGCGATACTCGTTGCCCCCTATCTACCTTGGATGCCTAAGTCGCCAACCACGTTTGTGACTTTATTGATTGGTCTCGTTGTTATCGTGGTTAGTTCTGGCAGGAAAGGCATTGGAATCATATTGGCTCTTATGGTGATAATAACACATGGTTATCGCCTTACCGCTCAGTCCAATAATATCTTACAATTTGGCACCGATATTACCATAAATGGTTATGCTGACAGTTTTTTTAGTGCTAATCAGTACGGTTTTAGCGGGTCTTTTGTGGTGAGATCAATCAATGGTCAAAAGTTATCCCGATTTTCATCACCTAAAATTCGTTTAAGCACTCCGGTTGCGTTACAACCTGGAGACCAAGGGCAATTCGAGGTTCGTGTTCGGCCGGTTTTTGGGCGTTTAAATGAAGTGGGCTTTGATAGAGAAGCCTACTTTATGAGCCAAGGATGGGTTGCACAAGCGAGCGTGAAAACCAATAGCCGGTATCAATTGAACGCGAATGCTAATTGGCGTGCCATTTTTTACCAGCAAGTGGCAGAACAAACCCTATCCAGCCCCGTTCAGGCTTTCATACTCGCGTTAACCTTTGGTGAACGACAGGGGATTACCGAGCAGCAATGGCTTGGGTTACGTAATAGTGGTTTGATTCATCTCATGGCTATTTCTGGTTTGCATATCGGTATGGCGTTTGGGGTCGGGTATTTTTTAGGTGCAGCACTGTCTCGACTTTGGCCCACTGCAATATGGCTGCCATTTATCATCGGTGGTAGTTTAGCTTGGGTTTATGCATGGCTGGCTGGATTTACAATTCCTACCCAACGTGCATTAGTCATGTGTTGGCTAAATATACTGCTAGTGGTATTACATTGCCATATTAGCGCTGGACAAAGAGTGTTACTGACCCTAGCGGCAGTGCTTACTTTAGACCCATTGGCATCATTAAGCTCCAGCTTTTGGTTATCTTTTTTTGCCGTCAGCGTGGTGATGTATCAATTTGCTATTATTGATAACCGTTTGTCTTTATGGAAAAAGTTGCTATTAGGCCATGTGTTATTGGTGGTGCTAATGGCTCCGGTTACCGCGTACTTTTTTGCTGGAGTCAGTTTATATTCAGCGCTTTATAACTTGCTATTTATTCCTTGGTTTAGCTTTGTCGTTGTGCCGCTGCTCTTTATCACCTTAGCCATGCAGTTGGTATTGAGTCAATGGACGCGATGGCTGTGGATGGCGGTAGATAAAACACTCGAACCTTTAGTCTGGTCACTCCGTTGGGCTGAATACAGTTGGTTGCCCGTTAGCCAAATATTGCAATGGCTGTTATTAGGTATATTTTTGCTGATACTGTTGCGACCATTATTAACTTATCGTTTGTTGCTGACTCTCGCTATGCTTGTCAGTGCGAGTATTATCACTTGGCAGCCTAAACAATACTGGCAGCTTGACATGCTTGATGTTGGCCATGGCTTGGCGATTTTGATTGAACGAAATGGACGCTATGTTTTGTATGATACCGGTAGTAGTTGGCAGGAAGGCAGCTTTGCGAGGAGTTTAATTATTCCTTTGCTAATGAAACGTGGTGCCATGGATCGACTTGATGGCGTGGTGATCAGTCATAGTGATAATGACCATGCTGGTGGATTGCGTGATATCCAAGAGGTATTACAACCCACTTGGGTGCGTGCCAGTTTTGCTCAGCCAGGCTTTTATCCTTGTATTCAGGCTGAGTCATGGTCTTGGCAAGGTTTATCTTTTCAAGTGTTATGGCCGCCGCGCTTAGTCAAGCGAGCTGATAACCCTCATTCTTGTGTGGTAAGGGTGATGGATGACGAGTATGGACACAGTATATTATTAACCGGTGATGTAACGGCAGTTGGCGAGTGGCTGTTAAGCCGTGATGCCGAACCACTGCAAAGCGATATCCTGATTGTTCCTCACCATGGTAGTCAGACCTCATCTACCCAAGCTTTTATCGAAAACGTTAACCCGCAATTAGCCATTGCGTCACTAGCTAAAGGCCACCGTTGGCGATTACCTCATCCTGAGGTTTTTGCGCGTTACCAAGCGCTAGATATCCCTTGGCTAGATACCGGTGAAGTAGGGCAAATTACCATACGCTATGATCAGTACGATCGACAAATCATCACTCAGCGTCAGTGTACCTTTACCCCATGGTATAGGCAGATGCTACGTAAAGAGGTAGAATAGCATTAATTTTATCAGATAAATTAAGCAGTTCTTATGTCATTAAATGCAGATGAGACCACTTGGCAAACCTTTAAGCGCCTTTGGACCTATATTCGATTATACAAGGCGGGTTTGGCTGTTGCGGTAGTGGCCCTAGTCATTAACGCCGTATCAGATACGTATATGATTTCTCTACTTAAGCCTTTGTTAGACGAAGGGTTCGGTGATGCAGAATCAAATTTTCTGAAAATTTTACCATTTATTATTTTTGGAATGATGTTTATTCGTGGCTGTAGTGGTTTTGTCTCATCTTATTGTTTGAGTTGGGTTTCAGGCCATGTAGTTATGCTAATGCGGCGCCGAATTTTTCATCAATTTATGCATATGCCGGTGAGCTTTTTTGATCGCGAATCCACGGGAGCCCTGTTATCAAGAATTACCTATGACTCAGAGCAAGTCGCAGGGGCAACCAGCCGCGCTTTAGTGAGTATTGTCCGTGAAGGGGCGAGTATTATTGGTCTATTATTCTTGATGTTTTGGAATAGTTGGCAGTTGTCATTGGTATTGTTAGTTGTGGCTCCGCTAGTGGCAATCGGAATTCGCGTGGTCGCTAAGCGGTTTCGTAAAATCTCGAAAAATATGCAAACCGCTATGGGGCAAGTAACGTCGTCTGCTGAGCAAATGCTCAAAGGCCATAAAGTGGTATTGAGCTATGGTGGGCAAGAGGTGGAAAGAAAGCGCTTTGATAAAGTGAGTAATCAAATGCGCCAACAATCGATGAAGTTAGTCTCAGCTCAAGCCGCTGCGAACCCGATCATTCAAATGATCGCCTCGTTAGCATTAGTGGCTGTACTCTTCTTAGCCAGTTTTGATTCGGTACGTGCCGATTTAACCCCCGGTGCCTTTACGGTGATTTTTTCAGCCATGTTTGGTTTAATGCGCCCATTGAAAGCCATCACTAATGTGACCTCTGATTTTCAACGCGGTATGGCTGCCACACAAACATTGTTTGCATTAATGGATCTAGAAACTGAGCGTGATACAGGTAAATTTGTGACCGATAAGGTACGTGGTGATATTGAAGTTAAGGATGTGACCTTTACTTATCAAGGTAAAGAAAAACCGGCTTTATCCCATGTTAGCTTTAATATCCCGCAGGGAAAAACCGTTGCTTTAGTAGGGCGTTCCGGCTCAGGTAAGTCGACAATCGCCAATTTATTTACCCGTTTTTACGATGTAGATTCAGGCGCTATCTATCTGGATGAACATGATATTCGTGATTACACGTTACTTAATCTTCGTCAACACTTTGCTTTGGTTTCTCAAAACGTTCATCTGTTTAACGACACAGTCGCAAACAATATTGCTTATGCTGCGCAAGATCAATATACCCGTGAGCAAATTGAACACGCGGCTAAGTTAGCTTATGCGATGGATTTCATTCAGCATTTACCTCAAGGACTCGATACCGTTATTGGTGAAAATGGAACTAGCCTTTCTGGGGGCCAACGACAACGTATCGCCATTGCTCGAGCTTTACTGCGTGATGCTCCGGTGTTGATTTTGGATGAAGCCACTTCAGCTTTGGATACCGAATCAGAAAGAGCTATCCAAGCGGCGCTCGACGAATTACAGAAAAACAGAACCGTACTGGTGATCGCCCATCGTTTATCGACTATCGAACAAGCGGATCAAATTTTGGTTGTTGATGAGGGAGAGATCATCGAGCGAGGCACACACGCTGAGTTAATTCATAAAGATGGTGCTTATGCTCAGTTGCATCGTATTCAGTTTGGTGATTAATTCGTGATCGAGAAATTATGGTTTCAGCGCCATCCATTACTCTTACTTTTATGGCCAGTACTCTGGCCATTGAGCCGAGTTTTTCATTGCATCAGCGCCTATCGACGCCAGTGTTTTTTACGTGGTAAAAAAGCCAGCTATCGAGCCCCGGTGCCCGTTGTGGTGGTTGGTAATATTACTGCCGGCGGCAACGGTAAAACCCCAGTCGTTGTTTGGTTAGTGGAATTACTACAGCAGCAAGGGTATCGCCCTGGTGTTGTGTCTAGAGGTTATGGCGGTAAAGCGTCGCACTATCCTTTATTGGTAACTGCTGCAACCTCCCCAGTGGAATGTGGTGATGAACCTAAGTTGATACAGCAACGTACAGGAGCGCCAGTGGCGGTTGACCCCATTCGTTCTCAGGCGGTGAAGGCGCTACTTGAGCAAGGAGTAAATATCATCATTACGGATGATGGCTTACAGCATTACGCTTTGCAGCGAGATATTGAAATTGTGGTGGTGGATGGGGTTCGCCGTTTTGGTAATCAACAGCTTCTTCCTTTAGGTCCGTTACGTGAAGGTATTGACCGTTTACAGCAAGTGGATTTTGTTATTACTAACGGAGGCAAGCCTGATGAAAATGAACTACCTATGGCGCTGGAAGCCAATTTTGCCGTTAATTTAGTGACAGGGCAGCAGGCTGAGGTGAGTTCTCTTGGTAAGCTAGTTGCTTGGGCTGGCATTGGTCATCCGGCTCGCTTTTTTAAGACACTTGAGCAACTGGATGCTACGGTTGTAGTGCAACAAGGGTTTGCTGATCATCAGCACTTTGAACAGAGCAAATTAAAAGCATTGGCTGTTCAAGGCGATAATGTGATCATGACTGAGAAAGATGCGGTCAAATGTGCCGATTTTGCGGATGAAAATTGGTGGTATTTACCAGTATCGGCTCAGATTTCAGTAACTGATCAACAATCTATATTAAATAAAATTAAAGAGGTTATGGAAAATTATGGATCACCGTCTGCTTGAAATCGTCGCCTGTCCTGTGTGTAAGGGCAAGTTAACTTATGACAAAGTCAATCAAGAGTTGATTTGTAAATTAGACCGTTTAGCTTATGCCATTAAAGATGGTATACCGGTTTTATTAGAACTTGAAGCAAGAACGATGAAAATGGATGAGGGACGCTAATGTCATTCACAGTTATTATTCCAGCTCGCTATCAATCGACTCGTTTACCGGGTAAGCCATTAGCTGATATCTGTGGTAAACCTATGGTGCAGTGGGTGTATGAGCAAGCTCAACAGTCTGGTGCTCAACAAGTGATCGTAGCTACAGATGATGAGCGGGTTGAGAAGGCAGTACTTGAGTTTGGTGGTCAGGTTTGTATGACATCGGCGCAGCACCAATCAGGCACTGAGCGTTTGGCTGAAGTAATAGCTTTAATGGGGATTGATGAGGAGCAAATCATTGTCAATGTTCAAGGGGATGAACCTTTGATCCCCCCCACCATTATTCGTCAAGTCGCTGAGAATTTAGCCGCTAGCCAAGCGCCAATGGCCACTTTAGCGGTGGAAATTGATACTGAACACGAAGTTTTTAATCCTAATGCGGTAAAAGTCGTCACCGATCAACATGGTTATGCCTTGTACTTTAGTCGAGCTAGCATTCCATGGGACAGAGATAACTTTGCTCTTGAGCCCAAAGTGATTAGCCAGCCTCTGATGCGCCATATTGGTATCTATGCTTATCGTGCTGGATTTATTAATACTTATATTCATTGGCAGCCCAGCCCATTAGAGAGAATTGAAAGTTTAGAGCAGCTGAGAGTTCTGTGGTATGGCGAGAAAATTCATGTTGCCGTGGCGATGCAAGCGCCACCAGCGGGTGTGGATACACCTGAAGATTTAGCCGCTGTGCGTCAATGGGTAAAAAAAAGGGAAAGGAGCTTGTCATGAGTGCATCCACTTCCAATCGGCAGCAGGAACTGATGGAGCAACTCCATGCACGGGGAAGCGACCTGACGGGAGTGGGAGACGTTGGGGAACTGACTCCTGTCAGTCTGGCAGACCTTCCCTTTGCGGTTTCCGCTGCGGTACATTTGTCGGAACGGATTGTTGAGGAAATCAGCCCGGAAGACGGTCCAACCCAGACCTATTTCCATCATTACCGAACCGTCAATGCCCTGCTGGACCAGCTGGCGCTGAAAACCGCCCTGCAAATTCAGCGGTGGGGGTATGAAGCCCTTTCTATACCGGCATCCCAAAGCCTTCACGAGAAAGATCCGCAGTTTCGGGGACGGTTTCCCCACCGCATGGCGGCCACCCGTGCCGGGCTGGGATGGATCGGGAAGAGCGGATGCCTGATCACGCCAGAGTTTGGTCCCCGGGTGCGACTGGTTACCGTGCTGACCGACATGCCTCTCACGCCGGCCCAGGCCATCGAAGAAAGCCAGTGCGGTGACTGTCGTCTGTGCGGTGATGCCTGTCCCGCCGGTGCCATTGGCGGGGCACATCTATGGAAACCGGGAGTGGAACGGGAACTGCTGGTGGATCCTTCTCTGTGCAGTCAGCACATGAAAAAAGCATACCAGCAGATCGGTCGCGGTGCAGTTTGCGGCATCTGTTTTCAGGTTTGTCCCTGGGGACGAAAATATGGAACCACGAATAAAGGAGAGTAACGGATGAAACGCAATTATCA
>SLFB01000170.1 GCA_007124475.1 Vibrio sp.
CATTCGCTTGATAATCACCAAATTGTGGCTTTGCAGATTGACGCACAGCGGCAGGGCTTCCTGCAGGCGCACCAGCGGCTTCAAGAGCCTGAGAGACTTTATCATTAATCAGTGCTTGAATATTCACACGCGTGTCCTTTGATTCTGGGAACAGGTTTGGTATGCATTTTATTCACAATATTATTGTGAAAGCATATCTCGATTCATTAGAGAATTTACCGTCAATAATAACAATTTTATGGCAAGGCACCTAGGAAGAATATGAGGTATTTTCTCACTTTGAATAGGAATATTGATACTATCAGCGGAAAATACCGATTTTGGATAATTTTTATGTCTGAATTACTGTTAGATTCTGGACTTCAACCAGAGCAGATGAAAAGTAAAGTTGATGATTTTATGGATAAAATTCATGATTTATGCAAGATTTGACACATGGACCTCTCATCGTTCGCGATTGATCATATATTAGCGGCATTGGGAGTTAAGGTTAAACTTTCTAGTCCACAAGGTGATGGGCAACGGCTTGCAAACCCAACGGTTGCTTTTAAATGGCAGGGAGTTTGCCTTAAACTGCATCCTTATAGCTTAAGGCAAGTGATTGAGTCAGAAAGATTAGCCTAAATCATAAACTTTAGGACGCAATTGAAATTCTGCTATTGAATCAATAGGTTGCCCTATAGAAAAAGTTGCGGCGTCATGATGAGCTTGTCCTTGGGTATGCATAATTAAGCGATTGGCGGTTCTTGGTTTTAACTGATTAACCACAAAGCGGATCATATCTGAGCGACTAAGGCGTTTGAGTTCATCAAGGACTTTTTCTCGTTGATCAAAGCTCCAGTCTTTATTACCTATGGCGACCCATAATCGTTGCGCTCGACTTCTTAATGTTGGATCCGGCGCTGCAATCTGGTTCCATAATCCTCGTTTACTGCTATGCCATTGATATTCATTTAACTCAAGTAACAGCATATAAAAAGCGTTTAAAAACTCATCGATAGAATGGATTAGCTCGTTAGGATCGGCATTGGGTGACTGTACATAAAGCACCATTCCAGGGTGACGATTAAGAGGCATATTACCAGTACCAACCATATAACCTAGCTGTTGTTTGGTGCGAATTTCGTGGAAAAAAGCGGCTGACATTAAATGATTAGCGAGAGAGTATAAGGCAATACTTTTCGCTTCACTATCCGATGATTGGTAATAAACCACCACAGCAGAGTCGTCTTGTTGACAACAAACTTGGTGTTGAAAAGTGCCATGCTCACCTAAAGAGATCAAAGGCCGCAAAGACTCTTGATAAGTTTGGTTATTCACTCGCAAGGCATTTTTTAACATTTCCCCCATCGCTAATGCGTCTTGCGCTAACCAGTTACCATAAACAAACATTTCAATGTGTAATTTTGACAAAATCAGCTCTACAAAAGGGGCCAGCTGTTCTAATTCAATATCGTTTAAGGCGTTTAGGAGCGCCGAGTAAGGTGGATTATTGGGTTGCAACAACCCAGTCATGGTATTAAACAGTTGGGAGATCGGTCTATCTTGCGCAGCATTGCGCCAGTTGCGAGCGAGTTGCTGTTTGATGCTGGCAAATCGGTCTGCTTTAAAATCACGTTGTGCGAACTTTTCCAGAATCATGGCCAATAATTGTGGCTGCTTTTGATTAAAGCCTGAAAGAGAAAGAGTGACGCCGCCTTGATGAGTGTAAAGGTTATAACTCATTCCGGCGATTTCAGCTTGGTAAGTCTCAGTGGCTAAACGGTCGAGAAACATTTCGACGCATAAACGAGTCATGACAATATTATGGTGACTTGCCACGGCATGTGGACTATCAATGGCGATATAAATGACACCTTTAGGCACCGCAAATTCGGTTTCTTGCTGATGCCATAAACGAAAACCTGGTAACTCTTCGATGATGGTTGGTGTTTCGGTCAAAGTGACTGGGGGTTGCATCGCCATGTTATCGGCAATAAAAGGGTTTTTGCTCGGTAATATAATCGCTAAATCGCTTGGACTATCAGTAAAATGGGTTAGTTGTTGTTGAGTGAACGGCCTACAAGAGTAAGGGGTGTGGTACCAATCGGTTGTGCGGTCACAAGATAAACCGGGAGCGACTAACGTTGCTCTTAAATTTTCAGGTACTAAATAGCCTAGCACTTGCTGAAGTTGATCTTCATTATAATCTTGCATCATATAATCGCCGTAAATCGTATCTTCAGGGGCGTAATGTTGCATGTTAATCACGAGATGACTGACTATATCAATAGGGCGCGATGTTTCTTGAAATTGAAAAACGGACTCTAGTACCGATCTTTTTTCCTGATAACGCCAGAGGTTTAACCCTTGCTGAGCAATCAATTTTAAGGTGTAAAACAGTGCTTGAATAATATCATCAACCCGTTTTAGTCCTTGTTTAGTTAATGTGTAGCTAATTGAAAACTCACGATAATTGCTACCACTGACGCCACCTCCAGCAGAAAGTGATGTGATCCATTGTTTATCTCTTAATGCGAGAAACAGGCTTCCTTCACCTTCATAGCCGAGTAAATGGGCAAAGTAAGAGAGTGGCTTATCTCGATAAAAATCATCCGTAGAAGGCAAAGGGAAGCTGAGAATTAATTTACGTGTTTCTTTCAATGGTTCTACATGCAGCATTAAGCCACAATGCTCTTTCAGAACGAATGGGGCTGCAATGGTTTTTTCAGCCTGTTGCCGGTTGGTTATAGCGGCGAAATACTGTGTGGCCCTTTGTCGTAATTCTTCTATTGATTGAGGGCCAATTAAGGCCAGGGTCATAATATCGGCAGAATAAAACTGATGATAAAAAGCAATGACTTCATCACGTAGAGAGGTTGCTGGACGATCGGCTAGTGTGTGTAAGTTGCCTACTGAGAATTTTGCGAACGGGTGAGCTGGATTAATGGTTTCTTTATGTACCTGATATAATCGTCGTGAGTCATCGTGCAGCTTCATTTTAAATTCGGAGTCCACAGCTTGGCGTTCCTTATCAAGTGCATCAGCACTGAATAAAGGAGATAAGAAAAACTGGCTAAAGCGATCCAGTGCTTTATCAAAGCTCTGGTTATCAACATCAAAAAAGAAACAACTGTGCTCAGTACCGGTCCAGGCGTTATTGGTGCCACCATGCTGACTGATAAAGGTTTGAAATTCACCAGTTTTAGGGTATTTTTCAGTGCCTAGAAATAGCATGTGCTCTAAATAATGTGCCATCCCTTGACGTTCAATAGGATCGTCAAAGTGGCCGACCTTGACCGATAAAGCTGCCGCCGACTTCTGTGCGCTTGGGGCATGGATTAGGAGTACGCGTAATTGGTTAGGTAAAGTGATATAACAATACTCATTATTATCATTAGGGCTTTTGTGCACAGAAATTCTCCGCCAAGGAAGTGGAATAATAAGTATGGCGCTGAAATGGAGCTCTGCCAATTGATAGAGATAAAAACTTTGAGCAAATATCTATTTTCATTATGCTAACAAGTTTTGAGCGGAGTGTTAGCTCTATCGAGGTCTTTGACTCATTGGCTGTTATAATCATTATTATCCGTATCTCTTAAGCATCAATATGAGTACCCCGTTCCTACCTGCAACGCCAAGTGGTTTGGGTATATGTCGAACATGAGTTAATCAGGTAACAATATGAAAATTATCATTATGCGTCATGGTGAAGCAGAATACAGCGCACCTAGTGACGCTGAGCGGGCGTTAACTGAAAAAGGAAGAGCAGTTTCTTGCGAGATCGCTGGTAGACTAGCGAAGCAGCAGGCGGTAGCTAGTTTAGATAAGGTGCTGGTCAGTCCTTATTTAAGAGCACAGCAAACTTGGCAGGCCATTGCTCAATGCTTTACTACCAATCAAGTAGAAACCTGTGATGATATTAGTCCTTACGGTCAAGCGGATGATGTAGTTGAATATATCGCTGCCTTAATTGAGGCTGAGAATTTACAAACGCTACTCGTTGTTTCTCATTTACCGCTAGTGGGGTATTTAGTAGCAGAAATGGTTGCAGGTGTTCCTGCCCCTATGTTTCCAACTTCAGGTATTGTTGGTATTGAATTTGATCCTGAGA
>SLFB01000184.1 GCA_007124475.1 Vibrio sp.
AAAGCAAAGCTGCCTGTACCAATCGTTAGGCAGCCAGAGCATTGATTATTCTTCGTCAATCAAACTCAGATACTCATCAGCATCTTTTAATTCATCAAGTTCAGCCGCATCCGTCATTTTTATCTTCGCAATCCAGCCTGATTCGTAAGGCTCTTCATTGATGAGCTCAGGGCGATCGGACAGTTCTTCATTGACTTCAACAATCATGCCCGACACCGGCGCATAAATGTCTGATGCGGCTTTGACCGATTCAACCAAAGACACATTATCACCAGCATCAAATTCACTTTCTAATTCTGGTAACTCGACAAAAACAACGTCACCAAGCATTGCTTGTGCATGTTCTGAAATACCTATGGTTACCGTGCCGTCACCATGATCACGTACCCATTCATGGCTATCAGTAAACTTCAAGGTTTTATCCATTATTTTTTCTCCAAATTGGTAGCGAAAACTCGCTGAGCGAGTGTGCAATAGTTCAAAAAGAACTGCTGTGTGCTTGCTCACTGAATTGAGCTAAACCCTTCTTTTGAACCTATTGGGCTTTAAAAGCCAAACGATTGCTTAACTAACATGTTGGTAACATACTCTTTGCTAAATCAACAATCAATTAAAAATTTCCTATAGGAAACATCGATGTTAATTTTGCTACCTAAAGCACGCTAAATGATGGTTGATGCTTTTATCTGTACCAAGCTTATAGCACAATGATTTGAAAGGTGATTTTGAACTGTTATTAAACACATAGGATAAGAAACATGAGTGAGCCAATCCATGATGAGTATCCATCGATGACACTCGCCAAAGAAGAGCGTGCAGACAATATTGAGCCACTCAAGTTAGGGCCAAGGATTAAACAAGTTCGGGTCAATTTAGGCATTACTCTTGAAGAAGCAAGTCAGAGAACGGGCTTGGCTCGTTCGACACTCAGTAAAATAGAGAACGAACAGATTTCGCCGACCTTTCAAGCGATGCAAAAGCTTGCGCACGGTTTGCAAATTGATATGCCACAACTATTTGATCCACCTAAAAAAATAATCGCAACAGGTCGTAGAGATATTACACCTTGTGGGCTGGGCAGGCCGCATCCAACCTCTACTTATGAACATGAATTACTGGCGACACAGTTGACCAATAAGAAAATGATGCCGTTTAAAAGCACTATCCGCGCCCGTGATTTTAGCGATTATCCAGATTGGGTCAGGCATGATGGTGAAGAGTTTTTGCTGATTTTGAGCGGTGAAGTACGGTTTTACAGTGAGTTTTATGAACCGGTACATCTGACTGAAGGTGATAGTGTTTATTACGATGCAACAATGGGGCACATGTTGATTTCAGTGAGTGAGCAAGACGCGCTGATCCTATGGGTTACGGCAAAGTAAGACGAGCTGAACGACGGTTAGTTTGTTGCAACAGACTCTAGGTAAATTGTGATCTAAGTGTTAATTATAGCAGTCTGCTTTGGCTGTGGCTTGTTCAGCCGTAAAAATAAGCGCATGCTTGTTTTCCTTGTTTATTATTGGAAACTTAAGCTGGAAGCGTGAGTGTTTTGTTCACATCCAAATGACCAACACTCAACGGGCTTAAAGCGGCAATTAGGCCAAATGGAGATAACAATGACTCAACAATCAAACTCACTACTTACCACGCCTTTACATGCAGTACACGTTGCATCAGGCGCAAAAATGGTGCCTTTTGCTGGGTATGAAATGCCGGTTCAATATCCTTTAGGGGTAAAAAAAGAACATTTACATACTCGTCAGGCCGCTGGCTTGTTCGATGTCTCACACATGGGGCAGCTACGTTTACATGGTGTCGATGCCGCCGCGGCGTTAGAGCGTTTAGTGCCTGTTGATATCATTGATTTACCCATAGGTAAGCAACGCTATGCCATGTTTACCAATCCTCAAGGTGGAATTTTAGATGATTTGATGGTGGCTAATTTAGGTGATCATCTTTTTTTAGTGGTTAATGCCGCCTGTAAAGCACAAGATATCGCCCATTTAACCGCTCATTTGCCCGCTGAAATTGAAGTGGAAGTGATTGAAGACCGAGCATTATTGGCTTTACAAGGGCCCAAGGCCGCCGCGATATTGGCTCAGTGGCAACCAGCCGTCGCTGATATGCGTTTTATGGATATTCAAAAATTGGTCATTAATGGCATTGATTGCATTGTGAGTCGCAGTGGTTATACCGGTGAAGATGGTTTTGAAATATCTCTTGCAGCAGACAAGGCCGTGGCATTTGCGCAAGCACTTACCGAGCACCCAGATGTGGAATGGATTGGCTTGGGAGCTCGTGATTCACTCCGTCTAGAATGTGGTTTGTGCTTATATGGTCATGATTTAGATCAGACCACAACACCAGTGGAAGCCAGTTTACTGTGGGCGATACAGCCAATAAGACGTAACGGTGGGGCACGTGCGGGAGGTTTTCCTGGCGCTGATATCATTCTCAATCAAATTGAGACAAAACAAGTCACTCGGAAAAGAGTCGGTTTGATTGGTCAAACGAAAGCCCCCGTTCGCGAAGGGACTGATCTCTTTGATGCTGAGGGGAATCACATTGGTATCGTCACTAGTGGAACGGTCGGCCCAACCGCAGAACAACCCATTTCTATGGCTTATGTGCGTGCGGATTTAGCCGTGGTTGGCCAAGAATTGTTTGCACAAGTTCGCGGTAAAATGTTGGCGATGACGATTGAAAAAATGCCTTTCGTTCCGCAACGCTACTATCGTGGTTAATGGCATCAATTTTATTCCTTTTGCGCTTGACCTTACCGCGGTCTTGTCAGCACTCATCTCCTAGGGTCAACAGACCCTAGTCAGCTTATCGTATTTTATTGTGATTGAACGGTGGTGAAAAAAGATGTCATACACAGTTCTTTAATCGTCTGGGCTTTGCTGACACCGATTTGATAGTCCACTCGACCCCGCAATTTTATCACATCCTTGGCACTGACTTTGACAGTGGCTGGAAGAGCGAGATAGACGGAGCAGAAAAAATCCCAAGATCAACATACCACTTGATAACAATATCAGCCATTGGCACCAAAGAGGAAGTTCGTTCAGTAACATATTAGAAACCTAAATAACCAAGTGTTTGTGCGACTAAACCGCCGATGCCAAAAGCCAATATCAGGGTGAGTAACACAATACCCAAAGCAAGGCGTAAAGAGTACTCACGTGCAACAGTGGCAACGATAGCTACGCAAGGCACATAAAGCAAAGCAACCACACCCGCGGTAAAGATCTGTACGCTAGTAAGAGACAGTTCAAGCAAAGGCAGAACGGTGAGCTCTCTACGCATGATGCCAAGAATCAACGGCGTCGCGGCCTCAGCAGGCAGATTCAACCAATTTACCACTAGCGGACTCATCAGATTAGAAAATACCAGCATGATACCGGATTCGTAGAGGATAGCGGCGACACCTATGATGTAAAACATGGGGATAGCACCCTCTTTAAGAAAACCGCGAACTCGCAACCACAGCTTGGCCGCCAATGATGACCACTGAGGTACCAGCAGATCTGGGATCTCAATCAAGGTTGGGGGGAGCTCGCCGGGCAGCAAGCGCGCCAGGATTTGTCCTGTCAAGGTGAGAAAGATTAACACAAAGGCGATCATTGCCAGTACCAGCCATGCAGACTGCTCAGCAAACATGGCAATAAAAGCGCCAGTTTGCGCAATACAGGGCACACTGATACAAACCATGAAAGTGACAATTAGCCTTTGTTTATAAGAAGAGAGAGAACGACTGGCCATGATGGCTGGAATGCCACAGCCAAAGCCAATCAATAGTGGAATAATGCCCACTCCCGATATGCCAATACGCTTTAAAACACCGTCGATCAAGCTGGCTAAGCGTGCAAGATAACCTGAATCTTCGAGTAGCCCGAGTGTTAAGTAAAAGGAAAAAACATAAGGTAGTACTAGAGTGAAAGGCCACTCAATTCCTTTCACTAGAAAGCCAAAGTCACTAATGATGATATTGCGCCAAAAACCTGGTGGAACCACAGCCTCGACACCTAAGCTGATCCAGGGTAAGAGCTGGCCGCGTACAATGGGTAGTAATACCTGC
>SLFB01000013.1 GCA_007124475.1 Vibrio sp.
CCTTGGATGCTTTACCTGGTAAGCAAATGGCTATTGATGCGGATCTAAACGCTGGGCTGATTGATCAAGAGCAAGCGCGAACTCGCCGTTTTGAAGTAACGAAAGAAGCGGATTTTTATGGTTCAATGGACGGTGCCTCAAAATTTGTTAAAGGGGACGCCATTGCGGGTATTTTGATTTTATTTATCAACATTGTCGGTGGCTTAATTATAGGTATGATCCAATACGGCTTGAGTTTTAGTCAAGCAATGGAAATCTATATTTTGCTGACTATCGGTGATGGCTTAGTGGCACAAATTCCATCCTTATTACTCTCCATTGGCGCAGCGATCATGGTAACGCGTCAAAATACGGACGAGGATATGGGTGAACAGGTCATATTCCAGTTATTTGATAATCCCAAAGCGTTGACGATCACCGCGGTTATTCTTGGGATTATGGGTATTGTACCTGGTATGCCTCACTTTGCATTTTTACTATTAGCTGCATTAGCTGGTGGTGGTGCTTATTGGTTGCAAAAGAAAAAACATCAGGAAAAACAAGAAGGCAAAGTTCCAGTTAAAGTAGATGAGGACTCTCCATCCCTGAAGGAATTGTCTTGGGATGATGTTCAGCCGGTAGATGTTATTGGCCTTGAGGTAGGTTATCGTCTGATTCCTCTAGTAGATAAAGAGCAAGGCGGTGAATTGTTAGAGCGGGTTAAAGGAGTAAGAAAGAAGCTTTCTCAAGATTTTGGTTTTTTAATTCCTCCTGTACATATTCGTGACAACCTTGAACTGACGCCAAATAGTTATCGAATTACGCTGATGGGAGTGGCTGTTGGTGAAGCCGAAATTCGTCCAGATCGAGAGTTAGCGATTAACCCAGGTCAAGTTTATGGCATGATTGAAGGTGAGCAGACCTATGATCCTGCTTTTGGTTTAGAAGCCGTATGGATAAAAGATGAACAGCGTGAACATGCTCAAGCCTTAGGTTATACCGTAGTTGATGCTTCGACCGTGTTAGCTACTCATTTAAGTCAATTGTTAACTAATAACGCATCACAATTAATTGGCCATGAAGAAGTACAAAACCTATTAGAGCTTCTGGGTAAAACTACCCCTCGCTTAGTTGATGGCTTCGTACCAGACCAATTATCTCTAGGGGTTGTCGTTAAAGTGCTGCAGAACCTGCTTAATGAAGCTATCCCTATTCGCGACATTCGAACCATAGTACAAACTTTGTCCGAGTATTCTAGTAAGAGTCAAGAACCTGACATTCTTACCGCGGCTGTCCGTATTGCATTAAAACGCTTAATTGTTCAGGAAATCAATGGTATAGAGCCTGAATTGCCCGTGATAACTTTAGTTCCTGAACTGGAACAAATATTGCATCAGACTATGCAGGCTTCAGGTGGAGAGTCTGCAGGAATAGAACCAGGCTTGGCGGAACGATTGCAAATGGCACTTAATCAGGCTACTCAAGAACAAGAACTTAAAGGTGAGCCCGCAGTATTACTAACTTCTGGTGTATTACGGTCAACGTTAGCTAAGTTTGTTAAAAATACGATTCCTAATCTGCGAGTGCTTTCTTATCAAGAGATTCCAGATGAAAAACAGATTCGCATTGTACAAGCAGTAGGGAACTAACCATTTTCCTCGAAAGTATGGGTATTAGCCGTGAAAATTAAACGATTTTTTGCAAAAGATATGAGAATGGCTTTGCTCCAAGTAAAAGAGGAACTTGGTGCAGACGCTGTCATTATGTCTAATAAAAAGGTGGCTGGAGGGGTAGAAATCGTCGCTGCTATCGATGGAGATTCTGTCTCAGCGGTAAAAAAAACTCCGCGTTCAGCATCACATCAAGTGGATAAAAGACAGCAAGAGAAATCAGCGAGTCAGAGAAATCGGCGGCTAGAAGAAGATCGAGTAAGTTTAACTAATCATTCCTCACCAAGTGGTAACAGTAATGGCTCTATGTCACAGCGCTTTGCTAGTATGCTTAAGCAATATAGCCATACATCAGATTCTCAATACCGCTCTGAAAATGAAGATTCCCTAACAGCACTGTTACAGAGAAACCAGCCCAAATCGTCTTCAAGTCGACAAATGGCTAATGAAAGTGCGTTAGCGCAATTAATGGCGCAAGATAATGCACCGCCACAGCCGCGTTTAGACCCTTCACGTTATGAATCTAAAAGGGATAATGAGCCCAATATAACTCAGCAAGAGTTAGAGAGTATGCGTGAAGAAATGAACTCAATTCGCCGCTTACTAGAGCATCAGGTTTCGGGGTTAATGTGGCAAGAAGTTGAAAGGCGAGAGCCGTTACGAGCTATGTTGATTAAGCGCTTGGAACGGATGGGGTTATCGCTCGAATTAGCCGACCAACTTGCTTGTTATATTCCTGAAGATACACCGCCTCCTAAAGCGTGGAAAGCGTTACTTGGTTTGGTTTCCGATCAGATTCCTGTGGTTAAAAAAGACATCTTACAACGTGGTGGGGTGGTGGCTTTATTAGGACCTACTGGTGTTGGTAAGACGACAACGGTAGCAAAATTAGCAGCGCGCGCAGCAATGGAATATGGCTCCGATAATGTAGCTTTAATTACCACTGATACTTACCGGATTGGTGCTCATGAACAACTGTCCATTTACGGACGAATTATGGGTTGCCCTGTCCGAGTTGCTAAAGATTCTAATGAGTTAGCCGATGTAATTCATCAGTTACGAAATCGACGTTTGATTTTGGTGGACACGGCTGGGATGGGGCAACGTGATGTCCGCTTATCGGAACAGCTTGATACGCTGATGCAAGAGAGTAATGAAGTTATCCATAGTTATTTGGTTTTACCTGC
This sequence comes from Vibrio sp., assembly GCA_007124475.1. Classification (GTDB taxonomy): domain Bacteria; phylum Pseudomonadota; class Gammaproteobacteria; order Enterobacterales; family Vibrionaceae; genus Vibrio. The sequence continues at coordinate 2,837 of SLFB01000013.1, forward strand.
CACCGCGCAGCGTAAAGTTCTGCAAGAAACTATTGACCATTTTCGAAGAATTCCACTTTCTGGCTGTATTATGACCAAGCTTGATGAATGTTTGAGTTTAGGTGAGTTTGTCAGTGTTGTAGTACAGAATGCATTGCCTGTCGCTTACATCGCAAACGGACAGCGCGTACCTGAAGATATTGTGATCGCTCAGCCTAAGTATATGGTTGCGAAAGCGAACGAGTTACTAGAGAAGTCGACAGAAAATGAACCTCACTATTGGAATAGTGACTCAGAGAGATTCTAGGCGGCGGATGAATATGACTAATAAAATGATATACGATCAAGCAAGTGGCTTACGCCGTCTGACCCAACCTTCCATCACTAAGGTGATTGCCGTTACGGGAGGCAAAGGTGGAGTAGGTAAATCTAACGTAGCATTGGGTATGGCTATTTGCATGGCGCGGCAAGGTAAAAAAGTCATGGTGTTAGATGCTGACCTTGGGCTTGCTAATGTTGATGTTATGCTGGGTATTCGTCCTAAACGTAACTTAGGTCATGTATTATCAGGAGAATGTGAATTAAAGGATTCCATTGTTGAAGGTCCGCATGGTATAAAAATCATCCCAGCAACATCAGGAACTCAATCCATGACTGAGTTATCTCATGCACAGCATGTTGGGTTAATTCGAGCTTTTGGTTCTCTTGAAGATGAAATGGACATCCTGATCATTGATACGGCTGCTGGAATTTCTGATATGGTTGTCAGCTTCTCTCGTGCGGCGCAGGATGTGGTTGTGGTAGTATGTGATGAACCAACGTCAATCACCGATGCATATGCATTGATTAAACTTCTCAGTCGTGAACATCAAGTTGAGCGGTTTAAAATTGTAGCCAATATGGTGAGAAGTTATCGTGAAGGGCGAGAATTATTTGCAAAGTTGACATTGGTCACAGAGCGATTCTTAAATGTAGGCATTGAACTCGTTGCCTGTATACCTTTAGATGATAATGTTCGACAAGCGGTAAAAAGGCAAAAAATTGTGGTTGATGCCTATCCACGCTCCCCAGCATCGTTGGCGATTAATTCATTAGCCAACAAAGCATTGACTTGGCCAATACCGCGAACCGCAAGTGGTCATTTAGAATTTTTTGTCGAGCGACTACTCAATAGAACCGAACCAATAGAGGAATCATTTGGTGAATAAAGCGCTGGCTTATGATCAACATAGCAGTATGACAAGCCAGA
>SLFB01000262.1 GCA_007124475.1 Vibrio sp.
CAAACAACTTGGAGTTGCAGGTAGGCGGCAAGTGAGTGAGTCCCCATGAGCATAGATAGACTATGTGATTGGGGCGAACGAACGTAGCCAACACCCCTGCAGCTTCAAGTCGGAAGGGTATATTCGTTATTGCTTGCGTTCAGCATGGCAAGCTTGAAAGCTGGAAGTCAAAAATAGGCAGTGACTACTCGCTATCCGCTTCGGCCAGTGCCACTCCGCGCTGGGTCAAACCGCATAGCATTACAGGTACAGCATGATAAATTTCTGTAAATTGATCTAAGTCGACCAAACCTTGTTCTGCTAGAGTGGTAATCGAAGTTTCAGGATCATATAACATAGTAAGAGAGAGTAACACTCCTCCCATTAAGGCGTTATCTTGACTGTCTTCTGGCATCAGCACTTCCCAATCGTCTCGGGTTAGCTGCCAGCCTTGTAACACCCCTTCACAAAAATCTCGAGTTTGTTGTGTCACAATATTTTCTTCATCCAATAAACAGCTTTCAGGCCAACGCCAACTGCCGTCTAATAACGCCGGACGATACTCATTCCACAAACCAATAATGAGGCCAAAATAATTTTCCATCTGTTGTGGGGTTTGAAATGGAGCAGTGTCATCACCTCCCCATAAAAAAGCGATCCACTCTGACGGGGGTAACAAGTTGGGCGCTAGCGCCATTGCAGTCACAAAACCTTGGGTTTTTGCTTGGTTAAGGAGTTTATCTTCTAAATCAGGGTTAGCTAGGATATCGTCTAGGGTCAAAATACGGCCTCATCGTTAGCGGCGAAATGATGGTGCTATCTTACCGCTAAATGGCCAACTAAAGCGAGTAACACAGGTATTGCTGATAGCTTTTTGAACAATTTAGGCAATAATTAGGCAAACGGTTCTAAAGCTGGATTTTTTTAGGATTTTTGCTTGACCCTCTTAAGGATAATCATTAAATTAGCGCCTCGTTAGCACAAGATGCTAACCCAATACGGTGAGTTGTCCGAGTGGCTGAAGGAGCACGCCTGGAAAGTGTGTGTACGGCAACGTACCGAGAGTTCGAATCTCTCACTCACCGCCACATTCTAAAAAAAGACGCCTTAGGGCGTCTTTTTTGTATCTGAAATCCATAAAAACCAAAAGTTTACAATTCGGTAATGCCCGCAAACTGTCCATGAGAGCGCTGGTTAATAGTAATACTTATACCTCAATCACTTGGATTTGCAGTTAGGTGGCAAGTGAGTCATCCCCCATCAGTATAGATCTTCTATGTTATTGGGATCAGCGAATGCAAATAAGACCTATATACCCAAACCACCTGCAACTCCAAGCGGTTTGGGTATAGAACGAAAATGTTGATTAGCGCTGTTTGGTATGTAATTGGTCAATAAGTCAATAAGTCAATAAGATGGTTAATAATATCGGACAGTTGCTTTTCGATCTCTGTTATCGGCAACTTATTTAGAAAGCATGGAGTGTTGGCGATACCGCTAATTTGTCTCTTAAATAGTAAAACTCGGCGCCGGCAGTAGTCTATTTGGTGGGTGGTTTCCGGGTGTGCACCGCCTTGTTCAATTGACGTGATCAGTTTTTCAATTTTGAGCAAGTCCGATTGAAAATCGATTAATATGTCGGCTTCTGCCGGTGTCAAGCCATTGCGGATTTCCTTTTCAAGTGATTGGTAAATTTGGTTTATGGTTAACGTTGATGCGGAGAATTTACATTTTGTCGTCAAGTTCATTGTTATTGCTCTCAGGCTGAAAAATACCGGTATTAGATACGGCTATTTGAAGTGGTCAATTAAAAGTGTCAAATAACAGGTATATACCCTTTCTGCTTGAAGCTGCAGTGGGCTTGGCGATGTGGTTCACCTTAATTACATCGTTTGCTTATGCTCATCGTGATGAGCCGACTTGCCGCCTAGCTGCAACGTTAAGTGGTTCGGGAATACACACACGCCTCGTCTATTTTATGAAAGAGGCGATGAATGATTCGTTGTCAGTTTTTTTACTGTTTTATCCCGGTGGTTACTTAGAGAATCAGCGATGTCGCTGAATCTCTAAGTGAGCTGGGTGTATTGCTGGTGGCTAATGGGACAGGGTTCTGGGTTCTCTATTTAACAGCATTGAGACAAAATCCAACGTCGAGAATAGCCATGGCTTCGATCAGAAACGTATGGTCGTATTGATCTCGTAGTTGCCAACATCAATGGCTTCTAAATTATAGATAGAATAGCCAACACCTACGCTGAGATTGCGTAGACGTAAATCGAGACCCACCCCATACATGCCACGTGTACCACTTCTACTCACGTTTCCGTTCTGATGTTCTACCTCCGCATCATAAGAGTGAATACCAGCTCGTAAATAGAGGTCAAGAATACCCAGTGGTACATTGGGTTTTATCCCAATATATTTGGTTGAGGTTGAGATACTCGAGTCCGAGGGAAAGTCGACCTTTCCCATAGTAATAAAACCTAACTCTAGTCCAAACCAGCGGCCAAATTCATAACCTGCTCTTATACCAGCGATGGCAGCCGAATCGGTAACGGAGTCATCCTTATAATCGGTCAGACCAACAGTACCAGTCATGTAAAAATTACCACGGGAAGTTTGCTGTCCGATCATTTGCGAGAACGTAGCAAAATCATTGTAAGGAGACGCTTGAGAGGACGCCGCGAAAGTAAGGGCTACTGCTGCTAATAATGATTTTTTCATATTATCTATCTATCTATGGTGAGGAAAAAGAATGATGATTTCGATTAACTCGAAATGTTAATTTGGGAGATGGACACAGACTTGAATTGCATTGGTCGATATATTCATCTTCCCTGTGAATATATGGCTTTAATGTACCTCATTATAAATTTAATTGCATATATAAATGGACTTTAATAGGCAATTTTAATTCAATCCGAAGAAAAATTAACCAGTAAGACTTTTCTGTTTCGTCTTTATGTATTTATTTTTCAACGTATGGGTAAAGTTAGTTATACCCTTCCTACTTGAAGCTGCAGGGGTGTTGGCTACGTTCGTTCGCCCCAATCACATAGTCTATCTATGCTCATGGGAACTCACCCACTTGCCGCCTACCTGCAACTCCAAGTTGTTTGGGTATAGTCATGTGTTTGAGGCGGTGAGTTTCCATGAACTCGCTAAGCTCATGGAAATCAGTCTAAAGCCTCAGAATTGGCATATTGAATAGTTCAGCGATTTAAGGATACGGGTGCGTTACGATCTAATCTCTGTTTGGCAAGATAAAAATCAATATAATCCCAAAAAGTGAAGAAATCGATCGGTAATTCCTGGCCTTCTTCAATTCCGAGCACGGATTCATCACCTGTGATTTGGTACTCTTCGATATCTTCATCCGAGCAACGCTCGTAGCTAAGTTGAACAAGCTCATTAATGATATCTTGTTCTGTATAACCATGAAATTTGGCGACTTCATTGGCTGTCACATTCAGCCCCCATATTAAACCAAAAGGATTAGGCTCTGGATTTGTGAGTAGAGCTTCCACCAGAGTATCGTTAACAAAGGTACCCGCGTCATGCCAAGACTCAAGATCACTGACAATAAAAATTAGCCAGTATTTTGAATTAATTGCTACATCCCAACCGAGTAGATTCAGCTCGCGAATGATATGTTTTCTTTGATGGTTGTCTATCGGCATACCTAATAACTGCTGAATGACCGTTTCTTGCAATTTGAATTTAAGATTAGGTTGCTCTTTACTCCTCTCTGATGGGCCATGGGAATTACCATAGATGGTTAAAATAATATAAGCAACTTGCTTCATTGTAAGTGATTGTTGTGGGTGACGATTTCTTCGTGCAACTGGCATAAGCATTCCTTTTTGTGTGTTTGGGGTATACAAAAACGCCTCGTCCAATTTATGGAGGAGGCTTTTGATAATGAGTTAGCAGTAATTACGATCAATCCTATCAAAATGTTAACAAAAAATCTTACGATTTTGCCGGAAACTCAAGTCATTAGGCTTCTGTGATGTTGAAGCGTTCCAAAAGTTCTTCATTCACATCTGTTGGGTAGCTTGAACCTTGTGGACGAA
>SLFB01000049.1 GCA_007124475.1 Vibrio sp.
GGCTGAGAGTCCATTTGATATAGGCGGTTAAACCGAGCTTAGTTGCTGTGCGCTCAATGGCTCGGCACCCGGCTTGCAGATCAGTGCACTTTAATAGTTGCTCTTGCAAAGCCATAAATTCATGGAACGTGCGGTCATTATTCGCTGCTAAAGACATCAGAGTCGTGATCTCTTCTTCTAACTCTTCAATACGCTGACGCTGACGTGCCATTTGAATATGCACGAGAGACACCGTCCCTGCCTGTGAATCGGGTAGAGACAATTGTTCAACCAGTTGACTTCGATGTTGAAAGAAGTCGGGGTGATCTTTTAAATATTCAGCGACGACCTCAGCGGTCAGCGCCTCTGCTTGTTGCTGTAACAAAACACATCCTTTATTTAGCACGAAAGTTGACCATCAAAAACATGAGTGGCAGGCCCTGTCATGTATAACGGCTGACCAGGCCCTTGCCAACGGATCGCTAATTGGCCTCCAGGCAGTTGAACCGTCACATTTTCAGCTAACAGATCTTGCATAATACCTACGGCAACAGCGGCACAAGCGCCACTACCACAAGCCTGAGTTTCTCCCACACCACGTTCGTACACGCGCAAATGAATATGCTCGCGACTAACGACTTGCATAAAACCAGCATTAACTCGCTCAGGAAAACGTTCATGGGATTCTAACAAGGGCCCCACATGCTCGACCTCAGCGGTCACAATATCATCGACCACGGTCACCACATGAGGGTTACCCATACTCACTGCACCGCAAAATAAAGTCTGCTCCGCCACCCGCATGATATAGGTCTTTTCCATTTGTTTAGCACGAAATGGGATCTTACTTGGCTCAAATTCAGGGATGCCCATATTAACGCACACCTGGTCATCTTCTTCGATGTATAAGGTTATTTTGCCTTTTTTGGTACTGACGGTCAGGCTGTATTTATTCGTTAACCCTTTCATGCGCACAAAGCGGGCAAAACACCGCGCACCATTACCGCATTGTTCAACTTCACTGCCATCGGCATTAAAAATCCGATAATGAAAATCGGTTTCTGGATCATAAGGTGCTTCAACGACCAATAGCTGATCAAAGCCAACCCCAGTATGTCGATTCGCTAAACGGCGAATCAGTTCAGGAGAAAAGAACACATTTTGGGTAATACAATCAACGACCATAAAGTCATTACCCAAGCCGTGCATTTTAGAAAAATGGAAATGCATATTTGGTCACTTTACTCCGGCAAAATCGTTTCTAACGCCCACAGACTCGACAAAGATTCGCGTTGACGCACCAGATAAGTCTGATCATTATCAACCATCACTTCGGCAGCCCGTACTCGTGTATTGTAATTTGAAGACATGGTAAAGCCGTAAGCCCCCGATGAACGCACCGCCAATAAATCGCCTTGGGCTAACACTAAATCACGATCTTTACCTAAAAAGTCGCCCGTTTCACACACCGGGCCAACTAAATCATAAGTGATTGCTTCACCAGCGCGAGGCATAACCGGCACAATATCTTGCCACGCTTGATACAATGCTGGGCGCATCAAATCATTCATCGCCGCATCAATGATGGCAAAGTTTTTATGTTCGGTATGCTTTAAAAATTCGACACGTGTGAGTAAAACACCGGCATTGGCAGCAATGGCTCGCCCAGGTTCAAAAATCAATTCCAGATGAGCATGGTGGCGTAAACGCTCAAGCAGCGCCTTAGCATAATCACTCGGTTGGGGTGGTTGCTCATTATGATAAACAACTCCCAAGCCACCACCCACATCCAAATGTTGAATGCTAATGCCCTCAGCCGCTAACTGGTCAATCAGTGCTAATAAACGATCGGTAGCATCAATAAAGGGTTCGATGGTGGTAAGCTGAGAGCCAATATGGCAATCAATACCACGGACAGCGATATGCTCTAAACTGTGGGCAAGACGGTACACTTGCGGTGCTCGCTCAAAGGCAATACCAAACTTGTTATCACGTAAGCCGGTTGATATATAAGGGTGTGTTTGTGCATCAACATCCGGGTTAATCCGTAGTGATACCGGTGCTTTAACCCCTAACTCAGCGGCGACTTGGTTTAATAGCAATAATTCAGGTTCAGATTCAACATTAAAACACTTGATGGACAAACTCAGTGCCCGCTTCATTTCTGCCGCGGTTTTTCCTACTCCAGAGAACACCACTTTGCTAGGGTCACCGCCAGCGGCCAAAACACGCTCCAACTCGCCCACAGAAACAATATCAAATCCAGAACCAATACGAGCTAGCGCATTCAATACCCCTAAATTAGAGTTTGCTTTTACGGCATAACACACTAAATGAGGATGCGAACCAACCGCTTGATCAAAAGCATGCCAATGACGCTCTAAAGTGGCTCTTGAATAAACATACAATGGTGTTCCATATTGCTCTGCCAATTGCGCAAGAGGAACATTTTCTGCCCATAACTGACCATCTTCCTGATAATTAAAATAGTCCAAAATCGTGTCCCTTAATCTAATCGTTAAATGTTATTGATTCGATTCACTCTGTCGCGCATCGTCAGGTAAATACAATGGTCCAGTTTGCCCACAGCCCACTATGGCAAGCGTAGAGAATAAACAGCATATAGCGATGATTTTTTTCATAATACAAAGAGTAATTATTGACTGATGCTCTCTATAATCGCACCACAAACAAGAAAAGCAATAGTATGCTCAATAAGAAACTCATCCAATGCGCTGAAAAGCTCATCGCAAAGCAGGTTAAGTCATACTTGGGGAGAAAGTCTTTGCTTAGCACTGAGAGAAAGCCGAGTATAGTCAGCTCACTGGAATGGGCCGCGCGCTCAAAGGGGTAATGTTTAGGGTCAGTTGCTACTAGGGTTAGTTGCTACTAGGCTTGATTGACCCTAGGCATTAATTACTTTTGATGGGCGAGAATAAAGCGATGAATCGTTACGGTAAGGCACCACATAACTGTCACCTTCCTCAGGGTGAATGATTTGATAATACTGAGGCAAGTTAAAGTTAATCAGTTTTGCTGCAATTTGATTTTCATCTTTCACTGACGTGTAGAAGCTATTGACGCTAGTGATCATTTCATCTTTCTCACCACTACACTGGTGATACACTTCGATCCGGTTAGCTTCATCTAATACGTAAATGTTAAAGCCCTGCTCGGTATCTTCAAAGAAAAACTGCACTAAACCTTCACTAGCAAAACCATCGACAACCTCTGGCAATTGATAATCTTGCTCACGATCCAACATCAATAATGGCGAGCCTTTAAGCTTGTTGCTCGAAATACTACGATAAAAATCTACCGAGTTTTCTAGCCGTTGCACAGAGACGCCACGGCGCTCAAAAAACAGGCCATACATTTGCTTGCCAATTCGCAATGCTTTAAATCGACGACGCTTTTCCTGCTCAACCGGTTTGAGTCGTAAATCAATACACTCTGCCAATAGCTGATAAATCAAATTACGCATCACGCCACGTAAATGCTTGCTATAGCAGAAAACGTCTACTGACTCTGGAGGCAATGCGTCTTGGTGCATTTTGCCTAATACCGTCTTGAGCGCGTCTAAAATGGCGGTTTCACCTTTAAAATGTAAGGTGCGCACCTCTTGCCAAGAGTTACGATAAACCAAGTCAACACTGCCAATCAGGCATTGTTGCTGATCTGAAAAGCTCAAAATATCTAAGCGATTAATATCTACTTTCAATGTTTTGCCTACCAAATGAGAGGTAGGGTCATTTTCAAAATTGATAAACATCGCCAATTGACTGATTTCACAAGGGCTCGCCAAAGCCGCCATGGTTGGACGACGCTTATGTAACGAGAACGTGTTACGTAAATCACTCACCATTTGATAGAACTTATCCAGATCAAGATGCGCTTCACGAACAATGGAATACAGGTGAGTAGACTCAGTAATCAAGCCATTAAAGAAAGCCCAAGCGACAAGCTTACTCAAATATTCATGATGATCTAAACAGCGCTGCCCTATCATTTTAGTGGCTACAGGTGGCTGCTTGTAGAGATACCACCCCGGAGCGTTAGCGCGGCCAGGTAATACCTCAATAAAGGTTAAATCGGGCTCATGGAGATCTGGCGAGATTTGTGGATTGAGCAAGGTGACTTTGCCCGGTAGCACTTCAAACGCGGCATATAATTTACGCGCTAGGATAGAAATATCTTGTGGGCTGATGGCTGAGGTAATGTCGTGACGGCGAGCAAATTGAATCAGGTTACGATAGCTCTGCATTAGCGCATCAAGCAATGCATGATGAACAATTTTAACTTGCTCCACTTTCCAGTGACGGCGATTATCTAACTGCTCAAGGGTAGCACTATCCCAGTTCCAATCTGCCACCATTTCCGTCAATGCGGTACGTCGCCAAGCAACCGAACCCACCACGGGATCGCGAGATAGTTTTTCATGGGTTTTGAGATAAAAACAGCGCCGAACGAGATCAAGTCGCGCATAATCATTAATTCGTTCCAGATAGCGCGTCACTTTTTTGAGCATCAAATAGTACGCATCCATGCCATAGAGATCAGGTTCATGAGCAAAAAAGCGCCGCTTGGTATCAATACTCAGTAACTGAGTATGGGGGTATTCCCACGAATAAGCTTCCAGTAACGTTGCCTTCAACACCGACTTATAAGGAGAATCAATACTCTTGTATAACTGCCATAAGTTGGCGCCAAAATATTCTTCAGCTGGAATGCGGTTCAAACGTCCAAAATCTATCCATTCTTGGCAATCTATATAACGATTGGCACAAAGAAGAGCGACATATTCGTCGTAACACTCTTCCATTTCTGGCGGAACAATCTGCCATAACAAACGCTTACCTGCCAAACGCACCGCTGAGCGGTAAAACTCATCTAACAGCAATAGGTGTTGGGACGAGCCGCAATTTTCACCGGTCATTTTATCTGAATGATTATGACGAAAACGCTGTTCATCCATAATAAAAAAGTTCGCTTCCACTCCTTGGCTTTTCGCCCAATCGGTGATCAGCAAACATTTATTACTCAGACGTTCACGCTGCTCACAGCTCATGCTGGCAGCCACACATACCCAAATATCCAAATCACTCGACGTACTTTGCCCAATGGAAGAAGTACTGCCCATGGTGTACAAGCCTAAAATGCTTGCTTCTCTGGGTGGCGGTAAATCCTGGCCCAAAGCTAACTGAGTATCATCAATTAATTGCTGTTGTATAGCGTCCAATTGAAAACATTGAATACCATGTGGGACTTGTGATTCGAGATAACCAGGGATCAGCGGATGATTGTAATGCAGTAGAGCGGGAATAAGATGGAAAACACGCTGACCTTGTAAATCCATAAGCGCCAGCGCACGTTCGGTACGTTGCCGGTTAAGATTATCTAATCGCTGAATTAAGGTTTTAGTGTACGCCTGCAAGGTTGCTTCCTTGGTTGAAACATGAACGCCCGCTTTGGATAGATTTTGTTCGCCCTGGAGAACAAAACGTGATCAATTTAACACTTTATCTTCTGTTGGTAAAGCTATCTGGATTGCCCATTCGACTAAAGTCGAAGCTAAGCAAGTCTTGACGCCCGACGCTGACAAACCACGCATTTATCAGCTATTTTACTCTATATTCCTGTAAATACCAGCTGTTCGATACCACAAGCCTACAGTCTGATGCGCCACTTACCAACTGACAGTGAGAAGCAAATCACAACATTTTCACTAAAAATCATCAATTTAGTTACAAAGGTGTATCGTCTCTATTCTATCGCCAAGTATTCATTATTTCCTCCAGACAATGGTAGGATGGCAATATCGTTAACCGTTTTCACAGGATTATCATGACTACCCCAATTCGTATCGCTACTCGTCAAAGTCCACTCGCCTTATGGCAAGCCCATTTTGTCAAAGATGCTCTGCAAAAAGCGCACCCTAATTTAGCGGTGGAGCTGGTCACTATGGTCACTCGCGGTGACGTGTTATTAGATACACCTTTAGCGAAAGTCGGGGGAAAAGGCCTATTTGTTAAAGAACTGGAGTTAGCTATATTAGAAGGCCGAGCCGATTTAGCGGTGCATTCCATGAAAGATGTACCGGTAGACTTTCCTGACGGACTTGGTCTAGTCACCATTTGTGAACGAGATGATCCACGGGACGCCTTTGTTTCTAACCACTACTCATCTTTACAAGCTCTGCCCCACGGTGCGATTGTTGGCACCTGTAGCCTGCGCCGCCAATGCCAAATAAAAGAAGCCCGTCCGGACATTGTTATCAAAGAATTACGCGGTAATGTCGGCACTCGTTTAGCGAAATTAGACGCGGGGGAGTTTGATGCGATTGTCCTTGCTGCAGCGGGCTTAAAACGCTTAAAACTAGAGCAACGCATCGCTAGCTTTATTTCTCCTGAACAGTCACTACCTGCGGTTGGTCAAGGTGCGGTTGGCATTGAATGTCGCTTAGACGATCAGCGATTACTCAAATTACTTGAACCTTTAAACCACTCAGACACTTACGATCGTGTACTTTGTGAACGAGCAATGAACTTAACTCTGCAAGGCGGTTGCCAAGTTCCCATCGGCAGTTATACCGAGCTAGAAGGCGATCAAATTTGGTTACGAGCCTTAGTCGGCGAACCGGATGGCTCACAGGTGATCCGTGGCGAGATTCGCGGCTCACGTCAGCAAGCCGAGCGCCTTGGGATCGAATTAGCCCAGCAATTACTTGAGCAAGGGGCGCGAGATATTCTCAATAAACTGTATGCCGAACACCAGTAAACGATGACTGTCTTGGTTACCCGCCCCCACAAACAAGGCATCGCACTTTGCCAGTTGCTTACACAACATGGCCATCAAGCCATTCATCATCCATTACTTAACATAGTGGCCGGCTCTGATCTCCATCGGCTGACCGCGGAGATCCATCAGGCGGATATCATCATTGCTGTCAGTCAGCATGCCGTACATTGGGTAACCCAAACGCTTCAGAATGAGCAGGTTGCGTGGCCACAATCGACAATTTATGTTGCCATCGGTCAAAAAACCGCACAGCTTTTCAGCAAAGCCTGTCAACACACCGTACACTACCCCGAGTTAAGCGATAGTGAGCATCTTTTAACCTTACCTGTGCTTCAATCGATTGCAGGAAAACGTGTGGTTATCTGGCGAGGTAATGGCGGACGAGAGCTCATTTATCACACATTATCTTTGCGAGGAGCGACCGTTGAGTATCGTGAAATGTACCAGCGGATCCCCTTACCATTTGCCAGCGATAGCGCTTTAATCGACTGGCAAACACAGCAAGTGGATAACGTCATTATTACCAGCGCGGAACAACTGGCTTTCTTTTGTTCACAACTCTCTCCTCAAGCAAGAGACTGGACAAGCCAGCAGCGCTTAATCGTACCAAGTCAACGGATTGCCGACCAAGCATCACAACTTGGTTTTCACCATATTGTGCAAGCTGGCAGCGCAGCTAATCAAGATTTACTCGCTGCGGTGCAGTCTTAACACAGGATTTAGTCATGACAGAGAATAAACAAAAATCGCAACCCCCTAAAGCGCCATCGACTTCTGAACAATCCCGCTCTCCTATCGACAATAATCAAGCTGGCGAGACCACTGAGCAACAATCCAAAAACCAGCAAACCACCAGTCAATCGGCGGGTAATATCAGCCAAGCTGCTCAACATAAACCCCATGTGAGTGGCGGCAGTAAACTGGCGAGTATCGCCATTGTATTAACCATAGTGTGCACTGGTGCGCTCACCCTGCATATGCAACAGCAACGCACTGACCAACAGGCTCAACTGGGGGCATTACGTTTAGAATTGAGCCAAGCACGCAGCGCCATTAATACTCAACTTGATGAAGCCAAACAACAGGCGGTAACCGCTACCCAAGCGATTGCCACTCAAGCTGAACAGCTTCTCAATCAACAAAAACAGAGCGTTGATAGTCTGCATCTTGCATTGGCTGAAGTGCAAGGCCGTCGTCCGAATGATTGGCTACTGGCCGAAGCTGACTACCTCATCAAGCTAGCCGGGCGAAAACTGTACCTCGAACGGGACGTCGACACCGCAACGCTATTAGTTCAAGAAGCTGATTTACGCATTGCCGAACTCAACGATCCGAGTTTAATGCCACTACGACGCGCCCTCAGTCATGATATTACCCAGCTACAAGGGACAGCAAACATTGATAGAGACGGCTTAGTGCTGCGCCTGATGACCCTCCAACAACAAGTGGACCAACTCCCCCTTGCTCATGCTATCTTGCCCACTGAAGCCGTGACGGAATCATCAGACTTATCACAAGATCTCTCGGATTGGAAAACCAATCTACGCACCTCACTGAAAGCATTCGCCGATAATTTTATTACTTTCCGAGTTCGTGATGGGCAAGCGATCCCATTACTTTCCCCACAACAAGAGTTCTACTTAAGAGAAAATGTTAAAGCGAAACTCGATACCGCGATCAAAGCCGTCTATCACGAGCAGCCAGCGATTTATCAACTCTCGCTAGACATGGCTTTACAATGGTCAAATGACTATTTCCAGCAAGAGAATCAACAGGTCAAAGCATTTAACCACAGCTTAGCGCAACTGGTGACACAAGAGGTTAAAACCACAGCGCTGCGTCTTAGCGCTCAGCAACCGCTAGAAGACGTTATCCGTGAACGACTTCGCCGTTCGGTCACCCCCATCATGATGGAGGAACATCAATGATCCGGTTACTATTTTTATTGGTGATTCTTGGTTTAGGCTTATTTGTCGGTACTCAGTACGCGGGTCAACAAGGTTATGTGTTGATTTCTATCGCCAATACCAGTATTGAAATGAGCGTCACCACATTAATCATCTTAACGGTCGCTTTACTGACTGGGTTGTTTCTCCTTGAATACCTCATCAAAAAAATCCTCCGTGTCGGTAGCAGTACCTGGCATTGGTTTACTATTGGTAAGCAGCGCCGTTCACGTCGTTATACCGATGAAGGCATCATTAAACTACTTGAAGGGGATTGGAAGCAGGCTGAGAAAAAAATCACTCGCTGGGCAAAACATCACGATATGCCGCTACTTTGCTACTTAGCCGCTGCAGAAGCCGCCCACGAACGCGGTGATAAACACAAAAGAGAGCACTATTTAGCCTTGGCTGCTGAGCAGCCGAAGGCAACCTTAGCCGTTGAGCTAACCCGCGCGAAACAATTGCTTAGTCAGCAAGCCTGGCAAGATGCCATTGACACCCTAAGCCCATTACAGGTCACTTTTCCTGATAATGCACTGGTGTTAAAACGCCTCAAACAAGCCTATCTCGCTCTCGAACAATGGCCAGAGCTGTTGGCGTTAATCCCTAAATTAACCAAAAGCAAGTTACTCAGCGCAGAACAAGCACAATCCCTGACCTTGCAAGCACAACAAGGCATGATTAAACTCGTTGCTCATCAAGCGGGGAGTGAAGGATTACTTAGCCATTGGCAAGCATTACCAAAAACACTTAAACAGCGCTCTGATTTAATGTTGGCCGTGATTGAACAGTTAATCGCACGCCAAGCCGATGAATCCGCTTTAAACTTACTGAAGTCGTGGCTCCATAAACACCCCGATAGCGATTTATATCGTTTATTACCTAAATTAACCCTTAAAGATAAGCAGCCTGTGATTAAGCTGCTCCAAGATCAATTACAGCATGCCGACAACAACGCAGAAGTGCATAGTGCATTAGGGCAAATCCTACTCGAACAGCAACAATGGCAGCAAGCTCAGCAGCAATTTGAGAAAGCCTTATCATTACGAGCTAGCGTGACTGATTACGCCTATCTAGCACAAGCCCTTGAGCAACAAAATCGTCTTCAAGCGGCTCATGATGTCAGTCGTAAAGTGCTCTCATTGCTCACCACAGCGTAAAGCATCTGTAGGCAATAAAAAAACGGCTCAACCATCAGTTGGCGCCGTTTTTTTATATTAAATCACTCGGGAAAACTGTTGCTGGCGGGCTCGTTGACGTAAGTATTTATCAAAACACATACAAATATTACGGATCAGCAATCGACCACGTAACGTCACTCGAATGTTATTTTTATCCAGCTCAACCAATTGATCATCAATAAAGGTTTGTAGTAAAGCGAGATCCGGCTGGAAATAACTATTAAAATCAATCCCAAACTGCTTCTCTATCTGCTGTTTGTTCAATTGAAAGTTGCAAATAAGCTGCTTAATCACTTCACGGCGCAGTAAGTCATCACTATCGAGTGAAACTCCTTTCCACAGCGCGTGCCGCATTTCATCCACCTGCTGATAATAACGCTTCAGATCTTTATGATTCTGAGCATAAACATCACCCACCATCGAAATCGCCGACACCCCAAAACCAAGTAAATCACAGTCGCCTTGGGTGGTATAACCTTGGAAATTTCGGTGCAAAATACCGTTACGCTGCGCAACCGCTAACTCATCATCAGGCAGAGCAAAATGGTCCATGCCAATAAACTGATAACCAGCCTGAGTAAGAGTACTAATGGTATCTTGTAAAATAGCCATTTTTTCTTCTGCAGCGGGCAAGTCTTCCGCTTTTATTTTTCGCTGAGCGGCGAATAGCTCTGGCATATGCGCATAGTTAAAAACCGATAAACGTCCAGGACGCATCTCAATAACTTGCTGTAAGGTTTGATGGAAACTGGTCACCGTTTGTTTCGGCAAACCATAAATTAAATCAAGGTTAGTGGAACGAAATCCAAGCTGCTTAGCCCGTGCCACCAGATCAACAATAAACTGCTCATCTTGTTCACGATTGACACATTGCTGAACTTGTTTATCGAAATCTTGCACACCAATACTGATACGATTAAAACCCTCACTATGCAAGTGATCCAGTACTGATAGCTCAATCTCACGCGGGTCAACCTCAATACTGATCTCGGCATCTGACTGAAAATTAAACTCAGCCCGAAGTAAAGTCATTAAACGGCTAATCTGTGCTTTGGTTAAAAAAGTCGGTGTACCACCACCAAAATGCAGCTGGGTAACGGGACGAGATAGTAATAAAGGAGCTCGCTGTCTGATTTCGTGCTCTAAAACGTCTAAATACTCATCAGCCTTGTGGGAATGACGAGTAATAATTTTATTACAACCACAGTAGTAACAAAGCTTATGGCAAAACGGAATGTGAATATAAAGCGACACTGGGCGCTGAGGATAACGCGCACAAGCCATATCGAATTCAGCAATCGTGAACGCTTCATGAAATTCAACAGCTGTCGGATAAGAAGTGTAACGCGGTCCCGAATAGTTGTACTTGTCTAAAATGGTTTGATCCCAAACAATCTGCTGACTGGGTACGACTGGCGACAACATAAGTGACTCTTCTATTACTGAATGTGACTGGTTATTTTGCCATACCCTAGGTCTAGGATCGGCCAGCAAATGTCGATTTAACAATAAAAAAATCTAAATTGCTAGCCGGATCACTTCCAGTAGACGGCGGTCAAACCATTTGAATCGGAATTTGTTGGTTCAAAGGTCGAATGCGTAACTGGAGTAATTTCAGCTCAGCAATAATCGCATCATTTAAACGAACTTCCGCCTTTTGACGAGTCAAATTATGGCGCATCCTGTCTTGTTTTGGCATCGTCTGCCGCTCTTCTCCACGCGGCATGTCTTTAACAATATGATAAAGCTCAGCGGTCGCCGGATAATCTTTTTCAAAATCAACCCGTTGGTCACCCTGCACATAATCCATGATGCAGTAGACGCGAATGGCGATCTCTGATAAATCACACTGACCTTGGATCCCTGCCAAACACAGTGTGTTAACGCTATCAAAAATGTTGGCATTGCGCTTTTCTATCGCCAATGCTTGGTGTTGTTGCTGCAACTGGGTTTGTTTTTTCACTTGCCATAACAAATAACCAGCATAAGTGGCCAAACTAATAATGATCAGTCCACCTATTACCATTAACAGCAGAGTATTCATCCTATTACCCTATTCTTTATATCCATCCACATCTAGGTTTTCAAATTGCGCCAACAGCTCTTCATCAGACTGAGCTTTAGTCGCTCTTGGCTGATGCGCTGACGGTGCCACAAACTCATCATCCAACTCGTCTTCTTCTGCTTCATCAAACAAACCGAGTTGCTTCATTAACACTTCAATACGATCGAGCTTCTCATCAACGAACTTTTGTAAACCTGCACCCAGTTTTTCACCACTATCAATGCGGTCGAGCAGAATATTCAATTGCGCATCATTTTCTAACATTGCCAATTCTTGCTCAGCGCTTAAACGACGCTGTTGCTTGTTCGCTTGTTGGCCTGTTTCCACAATCAGAGGAATTTTTTTCTTACTTCCTAACCGAGGATCACGGGCTTGCCCAGCGGCACGCTGACTTTGCTCACTGCCATCAGAATGGCGACTACCACTTTTCAGTCCTTTGCGTTTTTTTAATTTCTTACGCTCACGACTTTCTAAATCCGCTTCACTACGGTTACGTTTACGAGCAACAACAAGTTCACCATTGAAGCCATTTTTTGTTTTCTTTGTTCGAGACATTACTGGGGTTTCCTCAGTAAAATTACATCATTGCCAATAAATTCAAGTTCGAGCTTATCCCGCTCAGCCAAGTACTGAAAAGTCTCACGACTAAAAAAAATCACATGCGTGGGATCGTTTTTATAGTGCCATCCAGCAAATGCTTCCACATTTTTCACCAGCTTGGTCATAATGCCAATCCAGCCACCCGGCTTAACCAAATTCAACCATTGCTGCCAAATATGGTGAGGTTGATGCAAATGCTCAATCACTTCACTGGCAGTCATAAAATCATAGTCCCTTTTTAATACCTCTTGCTGAGGATAATAAAAGACATCATACAAGGCAACGCTGTGCCCTGCCTCTTCAAGCATGACCGATAACGTTGGCCCAGGCCCACAACCAAAGTCTAACCCCTGAGATTGAGAGGGTAATCTTTGCAACAGAGGTTGAGCAAGGCGAGCTAAAAAACGACGATACCCAAGGTCACTGGGATCATTTTCATGTTGATCATACTCCTGTTTTTCACGCTCCGCGCTTAATCTTTGCGCGGGAGGGACAAACACTAACCGGCAGCGCTCACATTCAAGATAACGTCGCCGCTTATCGGCAAAATAATCACGAATCTGCTCTGTTTGACACAAAGGACAAGTCTGCATGGTTACCTCCTGATTAGGGATGCGCAACATACCAGAAACTGAGGTTAGAGGGGAGTCTCTTTGTTCAAAATTAGAGCGTTTTTTGTAAAAAGGTCTTTATTGTTGCTTTGAGGCCAGCCAAAGAAGCCGATTACGTCATTTTTATGCTAATTTTATAGCTTAAGCGCAGTATTCTCCCCACTCCACTGGGCGTTGCCGCTAGGCGGAACAGAAGCTCATCCCGATGTGCTTAAACAGGCTATACCCAAACGACTTGGAGTTGCACGTAGGAAAGACATAGATAAACGTCACATCACTCACCAGTCGAAGAGGATGGATTATTCTCCAGCATCTTTCACTACTCATGATACAATAAGTAACTTATGACCGTTTCCGGTGCAGTCACTACTTTTAAAGCAATAAGCAATCGACGACAGTCGTCGAGATGGAGTTAACATTGAGTGTAAAAATCCACTATCAAAATACGCATTTTATTACCAGTGCACCTGATATTCGTCATCTACCCGATGATGATGGTATCGAAATTGCGTTTGCCGGACGCTCAAATGCGGGCAAATCCAGCGCACTCAATCGATTAACCAACCAGAAAAGCCTCGCCAAAACCAGTAAAACCCCTGGTCGAACGCAGCTGATTAACCTGTTTAAAGTCACTGAAGGTTGTCAGATTGTCGATCTTCCTGGTTATGGCTTTGCACAAGTCCCACTAGAAATGAAGAAAAAATGGCAAAAATCTCTGGGTGAGTACCTGCAACAGCGTTCTAGCCTCAAAGGCTTAGTGGTGTTAATGGATATCCGCCATCCGATGAAAGATCTCGATAAGCAATTAGTCTTGTGGGCCGTTGAGTGTGCCATTCCGGTGCAAGTATTACTGACCAAAGCCGACAAACTGAAAAGCGGAGCCCGCAAAGCACAGTTAAACCAAATCAGACAAGATGCCCTATCGTTTGGTGGTGATGTCAGTGTCGATGTCTTCTCGTCACTCAATGGTTTGGGGGTTGATACCCTACGCAATAAACTAGACAGCTGGTTCATGCCTGAACTGCTACGTCGCCAAGCACTCAGCGCAATCGACGACCAACCACCGACAACTTCAGCCTAGCTTGCGGTAAAAATAAAAATCCCCACCATCCTGGTGGGGAAACGGGAGAGAA
>SLFB01000266.1 GCA_007124475.1 Vibrio sp.
ATTTTCAACGCGTTGGATGAGAGCTTTATTCTTAGGATCTAACTCAAGCATGTTTTGCAGTGCGTCAAGGATGCGCACATTTAGACAAACCAGTAGGTCTTTACTAAATGGTAAGTGGTGAGCATTGCCAATTAAATCTTCAGTGGCGTCGATTATGGCTAAGTAACGTGAAGACTCTTGTTTCTTAGTTGCTTCAATTTTGAGTCGGTATTGCAGCATGATGTTATAGCCTAGAATTAAGACTAGTAGGATGACACCTAGCGCAATAAGTAAACCTATATTCATAAAATCCGTATCTGTTTTCAAGCCCGATATCTAAGAATACACCATCCTAGCTTTTCCTACATCATTAACCAATCGAGTAAAGTAATAAATTGTGTGCTCAGTATAAAAATAACCGGCTCAACAAGCTATATATCAAACTTAAACTTAATTTTATGCGAGAAAAGATGGCGTTAACTGATGCGCCTGCATTAAAAAGCTAAATGCCACTTTGTTATGTCAAGTGGTACCAATACAATATCATTTTACCTTGAGAATCGATATGCAGACACTTTTTACCCAGTTGAGCCGATATTTAGCTCAAACTGAGACATTCTGGCGCTTTGAACCCTTTCATGTCAGTTTAGCCTCTTCTTCTCCTTGGCGAGTTCAGAATTCACGGTTAGATCAGTGGCTCAATGGTTTGTCACTATTGCAAATTACACAATTTAAGCAGCATCCAGAACTGCTAGTGAAAAGTGTAGCCCCCTTTATCGATGATCTTTCAGTCATGCACCAGCTGATTAGCGAATCATTAACTGATCACCTGATAACAAAAGAAGATAGTAAGCATAGCAGGTTGAATTTATACCAAGGTGTTCCTGGTCGAAAATTAGAGCAAATTAAGGCATTAGGCCAATATGTTGTGCACAAAAACCAAGCCACATCATGGTTAGAGTGGTGTGCTGGTAAGGGATATCTGGGGCGTTTTCTTGCTAATAATTCACTTTATCCAGTCATCAGTTTTGAGTATCAAAACAGTCTTTGTATTGCAGGTCAAGCGGATGCACAACGGCTGGAATTAGCGATGAATTTTGTCCAGGGGGATGCTTTTGATGTTCGTCATCGAGATTTATTTAAACCAGATCAACATGTCGTTGCCTTACATGCCTGTGGTGATTTGCATGTACAAATGGTTAAGCATGTTGTTGATATGTCCGTTAAGAATGTGAGTTTTGCACCTTGCTGTTATCATTTAACTCAAACTTCTCATTATCAGCCGTTGTCAATACTTGGTAAGCAAATGGATTTACTATTGTCGCAGTCAGAGCTACGAATTCCAGTACAAGAAACGGTTACTGGCGGCGAGCGTGTAAAACGTCAACGTTTTCTCGAAATGACTTATCGCCTAGGCTGGGATGAGTTATTGAGAAATGAGCTAGGTTTTACTAATTACCAACCCACACCAAGTATAAAAAAATCACAACTTAGTGAGGGTTTCCAAGCTTTTTGTTATTGGGCGTCAGAGAAAAAGCGGATAGATTTACCGAGTATTGATTTCACGAAATACGAACAGCAAGGCGTAGAGCGATTCTGGCGAATGGAAAAGCTGAGTTTAGTGCAGCAGGTTTTTCGTCGGTTATTGGAAATGTGGCTGATACTAGATAAAGCCATTTTTTTACAGCAACACGGATACCAAGTCTCGATCGGTGAATTTTGCTCACGGCAAGTGACCCCAAGAAACATAGTTGTCTATGCTCAACGCACTTAACTATTTAATAATATATAATACGATATTAACCTGTTGAGTTTATGACTGTCAGTCATTGGCGCCAAGTGTCTTAAGTGGGTTGACATAAGGCAAATCAAAGCCGTCGGCAATCTCTTGATGTGCCACTTGACCATGAATAATATTTAATCCAGCTAACAAACTGGGATCGGATAACAATGCTTGTCGATAACCGAGGTTGGCAAGTTTAATAATATAAGGCAAAGTCGCGTTGTTAAGGGCAAATGTTGAGGTTCTCGCTACTGCGCCAGGCATATTAGCAACGCAATAGTGCACCACATCATGCATAACATAACTGGGATTATCATGTGTGGTTGGTGATGAGGTTGCAAAGCAGCCTCCTTGATCAATGGCTACATCGACAACAACTGAACCTGGTTTCATCATTTTTATATGCTGCTCGCTCACAAGTTTAGGGGCGCTGGCACCAGGAATGAGAACCGCACCAATGACTAGGTCGGCAGTGATGATTTGTTGCTCAATACTTTCTTCAGTTGAGTACAGCAGCGTGACTCTGCCCTGAAACTCTTCATCTAATTTGCGCAGCGTATCCAAATTACGGTCGATAATGGTAACGTGAGCGCGCAAGCCAACCGCGATCCGTGCGGCGCTGGCTCCAACCACTCCGCCGCCTAAAATAAGCACATTAGCAGGAGCGACTCCGGGTACGCCACCAAGGAGTATTCCCATTCCAGCCTGTGATTTTTCTAGCATTCTTGCTCCAGCTTGAATGGACATACGACCCGCGACTTCCGACATGGGAGCGAGTAGTGGTAATCTACCCATATTATCTGTTACAGTTTCATAGGCAATGCAGATCGCTTTGCTCTTGATAAGTGCTTCAGTTTGTGGAAAATCTGGGGCAAGATGCAAATAGGCAAATAAAATTTGCCCTTCTTTTAGCATAGCTCGTTCTGCAGCTTGAGGTTCTTTAACCTTAACTAGCATTTCAGCTTGCGAATATACGTTTGCTGCATTAGGAATAATGGATGCCCCTGCAGCGATATAATCATCGTCTGAAAAGCCGATACCGGATCCTGCTTCGGTTTCGACAATCACTTGGTGCCCAAGTAAGGTAAGTTCTCTTACACTAGCTGGAATCATTCCAACCCGGTATTCGTGGTTTTTGATTTCTTTGGGAATGCCAATGATCATACTGATTCCTTAGATTTTAGGGTCATGTTGCATTTCAACGTTTTTGTCGAGTCTATGACTAGTATAGTGGTACGTATATAAAGTTTGATGCTGAATATAAAGAAGTTGTAATATATTTTTTTGCAAGGAAGTAATAAGGTGGAATAAAAAATGGCAGAAAACTATAAAAAGCCCTCCAAGGATCTTGATCGTATTGACCGCAATATCTTAAATGAATTGCAAAAAGATGGTCGTATTTCTAATGTGGAATTATCTAAACGTGTTGGTCTTTCACCAACACCTTGTTTAGAGCGTGTACGTAGGCTTGAGCGTCAAGGGTTTATTACCGGCTATACCGCGCTATTAAATCCTCAATATCTTGATGCTTCATTGTTAGTCTTTGTTGAGATTACCTTGAACCGTGGTGCTCCAGATGTGTTTGAGCAATTTAATATTGCAGTACAAAAGCTAGATGATATCCAAGAATGCCATCTCGTTTCGGGTGATTTTGATTACCTACTAAAAACTCGAGTCTCAGATATGGGGGCTTATCGTAAACTATTAGGTGATACCTTGTTACGTTTGCCTGGTGTCAATGATACTCGTACC
The DNA here is from genome assembly GCA_007124475.1 of Vibrio sp. GTDB lineage: Bacteria > Pseudomonadota > Gammaproteobacteria > Enterobacterales > Vibrionaceae > Vibrio. Next base: position 3,515 of record SLFB01000266.1, read on the forward strand.
TATGTGGTTATGGAAGAAGTGAAGCAAACCAACCAACTGGTTATTCAGACTCGCTAAATGGTTTCAGGGGAATGAAAGGCTTCTTACCACATTCTGACTTTGATAGATTGGGTTTTTAGCCGGGTTATGGTTAAATCATTCCTCTTAATATTCTGAGCGGCATTAGCCGCTCAGAACGTTTTATCCTTGGCACTATGAAATGGTACTATTTTTTCATATTGGCAGCTATCACAGTCAAGTTGGTCTATGTTCAAGCACAGTAGCAGTAAAGTTGAAACTATTATAAAAACGTCTGAAAAAACGGCTCCTACACGTTTAAATGGTAAGCAACGCTTAAAAGAATGTGGGCTAATTTTAGCCGTTCTCTGTTCGGTGCTTTTGGCGGTCGCATTATTTACTTTCCACCCAGCAGATCCTTCATGGTCGCAAACTGCATGGGGAACAGAAATTCAAAATGCGGGCGGTGTGGTCGGTGCTTGGATTGCCGATACGCTATTCTTTATTTTTGGTTCATTGG
>SLFB01000116.1 GCA_007124475.1 Vibrio sp.
CTTCCCACTTGAAGCTGCAAATCCAAGGTGTTTGGATATCGTTCCACTCAACATGATGTCAATCAATACCATAGATTCGATACCGGTTATTCACAGGCGCTCTTAGGTATCAAGAGCTCAAGGATGATCGATAAATCATATTATTGCTTTATTTGTAGGTAAGGGAAAATGACCGAGTTATTAAGCCATCTCAGCACACAAAATGAATTTATTGCCCGCCACAATGGTCCTCGCGCTAACGATCAACAGTCGATGTTAGCAACGATTCAAGCTCAAAGTCTTGAAAGCTTGATTGAGGAAACCGTTCCAGCCAATATCCGTCTAGAAGCGCCTTTGAATATAGGTCAGCCACAAAGCGAAACCGATATGTTGGCGACCCTAAAAACTTTTGCACAGCAAAACCAAATCAAGCGCAGCTTCATTGGTCAAGGTTACTACAATACCTTTACCCCCAATGTCATTTTACGCAATGTGTTTGAAAATCCTGGTTGGTACACCGCTTACACTCCTTATCAACCGGAAATTTCACAAGGTCGCTTAGAGTCCCTACTTAACTATCAGCAAATGATTATCGACCTCACCGCAATGGAGATCGCTAATGCTTCATTATTGGATGAAGCGACCGCTGCCGCCGAAGCCATGGCACTATGTCATCGCGCTGGAAAAAGCAAAAGCAACGTCTTTTTTGTCGCTGACGATGTTCATCCGCAAACCATTGAAGTGATAAAAACCCGAGCTGAGTTTCTTGGCTTTGAGGTTAAAATAGCGGCTATCGACAGCTTAGCGGAACACGACGTTTTTGGGGCGTTATTACAGTATCCCAATACACGTGGTGAAGTTTATGATTTAACCGCCATCATTGAACAAGCACATCAAAATAAAACACTGGTTACAGTAGCCACGGATTTACTGGCTAGTGTACTTATCAAGCCTGCTGGAGAAATGGGCGCTGATGTTGTTATTGGTTCAGCGCAACGCTTTGGAGTCCCTATCGGTTACGGTGGTCCTCACGCTGCCTTTATGGCCACTCGGGAAGCCCACAAGCGTACCATGCCAGGCCGCGTCATTGGGGTCTCTATTGACGCTAAAGGCAATCAAGCGCTACGGATGGCAATGCAAACTCGTGAGCAACATATTCGCCGTGAAAAAGCGACCTCAAACATTTGTACCGCCCAAGCACTTTTGGCAAATATGGCAGCCTTCTACGCGGTTTATCATGGTCCAGAAGGACTGAAAACCATTGCGCGTAGAACTCATCATTTCACCGCTATCCTTGCGGCTGGGCTCACTCAAGCAGGATATGAACTCGCCCATCATAGCTTTTTTGATACTTTAACCATTAATAGTGGTACTCAAACCGATGAGCTCTACCAAAAAGCACAACAAGCAGGGATTAATTTACGTAAATCAGCGCAACAAATTGGTATTAGTTTAGACGAAACCACCACCATTGAAGATATTCAAACGCTATTTACTATCTTTATGGTTAAGCAAGAAATTCACGATTTATCGACCACCATTGCAGACAATGAATTGGCTGCGATTCCTGAATCTTGCCGCCGCCAGTCTAGTTTTCTTACTCATCCAGTATTTAATACTCATCATAGCGAAACACAAATGTTACGTTATATGAAGAAACTGGAAAATAAAGACTTCTCTTTGGTGCACGGTATGATCCCTCTTGGCAGCTGTACGATGAAACTCAATGCAACCGCTGAGATGATCCCGGTCACTTGGCCAGAATTTGGTGCATTACATCCTTTTGCACCAAAAGAGCAAACGCAAGGTTACGCGGCACTCGCCAAGGATCTCAAACACAAACTGTGTCAAATTACCGGTTATGATGCCTTTTCATTACAGCCCAACTCAGGTGCGTCAGGCGAATATGCGGGTTTGATTGCTATTCAGCGTTACCACCAAAGTCGTGGTGAAGGCCATCGTAATGTCTGTTTAATTCCAAGCTCAGCTCATGGTACTAATCCAGCAACCGCTTCCATGTTATCGATGAAAGTCGTGGTGGTGAAATGCGACCATAATGGCAATGTTGACCTCGCTGATCTGGCCGACAAAATCGAAAAGCATCGAGCTAATCTGTCAGCGATTATGATCACCTATCCTTCCACTCATGGCGTCTATGAAGAACAAGTACGCCAAGTGTGTGATATGGTGCACCAAGCAGGCGGTCAAGTGTATCTTGATGGTGCGAATATGAATGCCCAAGTTGGCCTCACCTCCCCCGGTTTTATTGGTTCAGATGTATCGCACCTTAACCTACACAAAACCTTCTGTATTCCACACGGTGGTGGTGGCCCAGGTATGGGACCCATTGGGGTTAAATCTCATTTAGCCCCCTTCTTACCTGGACATATTGAAGAGGGCGTCGAAGGCAATGATTATGCGGTCTCTGCCGCTGATTTAGGCAGTGCGTCAATTTTGCCTATTTCTTGGGCTTATATCACCATGATGGGTTCAACCGGATTAGAACAAGCGACCAAGCTGGCCATTCTCAATGCCAACTACATCATGGAGCGCCTGCGTCCTCACTACCCCATCCTATATCGTGGTCATAATGGTCGTGTGGCGCACGAATGTATTATTGATATTCGCCCATTAAAAGAACAGAGCGGCATCAGTGAAGAAGATATTGCGAAACGACTAATGGATTATGGTTTCCATGCGCCAACCATGTCGTTCCCCGTTGCAGGTACTTTAATGGTTGAACCAACAGAGTCTGAAAGTTTAGCTGAACTCGATCGTTTCTGTGACGCCATGATTGCCATTCGTCAAGAAATAGACAAAGTGCAAGCTGGTGAATGGCCGCTAGAAGATAACCCATTAGTCAATGCACCACATACACAAGTGGATTTAGCGCTTGAGCAATGGTCACACCCATATTCTCGTGAGGTAGCCTGCTTCCCATCACCGCACAGTAAAGCGACGAAATATTGGCCAACCGTCAATCGTGTCGACAACGTCTATGGTGATCGCAATTTGATCTGTACGTGTCCAAGTATCGATAGTTATGCGGAGTAATCCCATTCTGTCCATGCTTAATCACTAAACATAAAGGCGAACCCAAAGTTCGCCTTTATTTGTCTCGCCTCTCACCACAGGCCAGCCTTCGGCTGTTCAAATTTGTTCCAGACAAATTTGTCACTGACTTGCCATCTACCTGTAACTCCAAGTGGTTTGGGTATAAGGATAACGGCAATAAAGATTCCCTTGGTTTCATGTCGATTAACTGACACAATAGTTAATCAATTTAATGTAGATGATTACCATGAAATTATTAGTTAGAAACTTATCCCGTACCACCACAGAACAAGAAGTTCGTGTTTTATTCTCTGAATTTGGCGAAGTAAAAGCATGTAACTTAGTTTTAGACCAAGTTACCGGTCAATCTAAAGGCTTTGCTTTTGTCGAAATGCCTAACCTTGAAGAAGCTAAACAAGCAATCAGTAAACTGCACTTAACCGATGTGGCCAAAAATAAAATCCGGGTAAAAGTGGCGCAGTAACAAATAAGCTTACTACTTACTGCTCAGACCAGATGACTTAACCCAATGCTCATCATATCGCTGCCGAGCTTGGCTGTCTTTTGAACGAATTTACGACTAAAATAATACTCGCTATTTAAGATTCTCGGTGTATAGTTAAATTTGGCTCTTACAGAAGAGTTGTTAATGTACATTCAGTGTAAGTTTAGTGTTATGCAAGTCGCGAAGCTGTTCGTTAAACCTGTGTCAACTTTACCTTGATAGACCATTAAATAGCTTGAGTTATCAGCCAACATTCTATTAAATTTTAAAGATATTTAGAGGTAACTATGTCAGGTAAAACGACAGGTACAGTAAAATGGTTCAACGAAACTAAAGGTTTCGGTTTTATTTCTCAAGACAACGGTGGTAAGGATGTGTTTGTACACTTCAACTCTATTGTCTCTGACGGTTTTAAAACATTAGCTGAAGGTCAAAAAGTAAGCTTCAATGTTGAAGAAAGTAAAAAAGGTCCACAAGCGAC